>JBDMZA010000246.1:0-5139 GCA_039770155.1 Clostridiales bacterium | reverse complement strand
CAATTTTGTCAAAACCAAATTTTCTTATATTTTCGCTTTCACATCTTGGACATTTTACTGTTATATATATCATACAAAAACCCCCATATTATATTTATATATAGACATAATATAACATATAAAGAATTATTTATCAATTGTTTTTATACACTACCGAAATGGACGACGAAACTTTGCTTAGGGGAGTTTCCGCTGATGGATACAATGAAAAAACTAAAGAAAAAGTTTTAGTAGGAATACGAAGTAGTGACTCACGTACGGCAGCAGCTAAAAAAAAGTATGGACATGGTGTTAGTGTTAAGGGAATTGTCGTTAACATCAGCGGAAATCACTATCTCAAACTCCGAGACAAACAACGTGAAAGTGGCAAAGATTGGAATGACCCTAAAGTCTTGGCACCTGACAATGAGGTAGGACCGTGCAAGAGCAATGCTTTTTTTCATGCTAAACGAGATGGCGCAGCTACTGGAACGAGAGCAGGCTTCGTATATGAAGTTCAGGATGAAAATAGCTACATTAAGGGGGTAATCAGTTTTGCATGGGAGAATCCTTGGGATCACATCAGTGGTGGACCCTTTGTTTCATGTGTAAAAGTCTCAAAAGATACTAATCGTCTAAAAGAATGTTTAAACTGGTGTGCGGACAAACGAAGCAGTAAGATAGACTCAGATCTAACAATTTCAGAAGGCAAGGACATTAAACGTTATATTGACGTTTCTGTTCTCGAGGAAAACGAAACTACAGCATACTTAATCGTGTCAATACAAACAAACGATTTAGTAAAGGAAGTCTTTGAGGACTTTGGTTAATCGTGACAAACATTATAGAATGGATTAGTAGATCAACTAGCCAACATCAAAATTTTGATGTTGGTTAGTTTGTCTATATTAAACATCAAATATTAGTATCAATTTCCAATTCTTAAACTTTCCTCATTCCATATTTATTTGGAGTAGTAACCTAATGTTGCCAGTTTAAGCCTAAATAGTAGAATAAGAAATATATGGATAATAATGCAATCCACAAATTTGCTAAAATCTTTGCTTTAGTTAAATCCCAGATATTAACACATATTACTTTAGATATGCTTAAACTGACAGCATTGGGTTACAACCCCTTTATTACAATTTAACAAATTTAATGTTTCTCTCAAGTACTGTTCTGCTATCTCCTTCTCATATTCATTAAAATATCCTCTTATTGAACTCTCTGCACATTTCATTACAATATCAACATTGTTTATAACCAAAGCAAAACACAAAATTACTATGTACTTCACAACTATGATATCAATTTAATATAAATTTTTTTCTCTGCTTGACATAATGATTACCTAAATTTTCTCTATTAACTTAATTTATAATTCCAAGGAAGCATATCTCATAGCAAGATCTATTGAATCTTTTAAAACAAAATCAATTGAATTTATAAATTTTTCTTTTATTTTATTATCTTTTTCAAATTGTTCTCCAATATTTAAATACATATTTTCTTTTATCTTTTTTTCATTCTCTAAAATTTTTCTATAGTATTTTTTTCTTTTTTCTAGTGTAAACTCTTTTGTTTCAGGATCTCCAACAATTTTTTTTACAAAATCTGCTGTTCCTTGTCCAAATTTTGAAGCAATTTCTGTATATAGATCTACTCCAGCGAAAGCAATGGCAGCCGCTATCCAAAATGCATTCGAAGCAATCCAAATTCCAACTGGAAGCCCAATTCCTGTTGCTCCTATTATAAAACCTATTATAAATAAACATATTAGTACAATTATATATGATACAATAAAACCCACAATTGCAGAAACAATCCAAGCTACTATTGATCCAACTACTTCACTTATATCAGCTGCTAAATCAAAATCTGCATATTCTTTCGGATTAAAATTTGGATCTAAGTCTTTTGATGATTTTATATTACTACACAAACTTTTTGCTACATCAACTTTGTTTGATGAAATATTTGCTCCATATTCTTCAGCAAATAAAGAATTTACTTTATCTGTAATTATATTTGATAAACTACTTAACCATTTAACTAATTCTTCCACAACTAACTTATTAATTTCAGATGAGCCTTTTAGTTTTTCAGATTCTTTATTTACTGACTCTGTCATAGATCTTAGAGTTTTATATTTACCATTACTCCAATTAATAAGATGTGGTTTTATAATATTAACATATACATTATCACAAATATTCTTTGATAATGGCTCAATTAGATTTTTATAATTATCATTTAAGATTTTTTTTACTTCATCAAATACTTTTTGCTTAATATTACCTGAACGAATATCTGCCCTAGCTGCAAGTGCCAAACCTCTTGATATACAGTATGATGGTTCACTATCTGGAATAAATTTATCTTTCCCAAAAATTTTCTTTCCATATTCATGAATAAAATCCATACATGATGCTCCACCAGTCAAAATAACAGTGTTTATACCTTTGTTCTGATTTTCTAATACTTTTTTTATTTCTAGCATTATAAGTTCACAACATTCTTTCCAAGAATAATTATTATTATTTTTAATTATTATTCTCTTAGCCAAAACACTTTCAATGATTTCATCAACTGCTACTTCAAAATAAACTCCTTTTGATATTTTTTTAGTAACATCTATTTTATTATTTTTTTCTATACTACTAAAATACTTTTCTTTCGCTTCTCTACATTCAAATTCAATATTTGTTTGGATTACTTCTTTATTTTTTATTTTATTCAATTCTTCTTTTAATTTTAAGTCATCATTTAAACCATATTCGTAAATTTCTTTTTCAATTTTTGAGGCACCCAATTCAAACCCCATATTTAATGGTTCATCAATCCCTCTTATATATGTTATATCTGTTGTACTTGAACCAAAATCAATTATCACAATTCCTTCATTAATTGCTGTGTCAGACATTCTTAACTTATAACGTTTGGCTGCGTTTACAATAGCTGCTTTTGATTCCTTTATTATATTTATGTCAATATCCCCCATAAAACTCTCTTTCAATGAATCTTCTAAAATACTTTTATATCTAGTAATCTCTTTATTATTCCATCCAGATGGGCAACCCACCACTATTTTATAATCCTCCATACTCACTATATTATTTATATTTGCTACACTCACAACTACTTCTCTAAAATATGACTTTATTAGATTTTTATCAAATTCATTCATCTCATTAGGTTTCCTTTTAAAACATACTGACAAAATAGTCTTTTCATTACTATTTCTTAAAGCATCTACCCCAATAAGTTTGGAACCATTTTTTAATTCAGCATAAGCTGTTGGTATTATGTGCAACCCATAAACTATACAACAATCAAATGGATCTTTAAGATTAGTAGCAGGCTTATTATATTCAATATCAGCAATTGCTGCTGACGTTTCTCCATGACCTAAGTCTATGGCAAGAACATGTTTGTAATTTTTCATAAAATCTCCCCTTTATATTACTTATCAGGTACATCAACTCGCCCTTTTATAACTACTTTATTATCCATTAAAACAGCAGGATAAACAGGCGCTCTAGTGCTGATATCATCTTTTATAATAATGTCATATAATTCACTTTCTTTTAACTTCTCAAATAAATTAGGATAATTAATCAATTTAAAACCCATACTAATTAACTCATTTTCAAGAATTTTAGTTTCCATTTTTAAATCATCATTTAAAATACTTGGTGAATTGTTTATGGTTCCTATTAAATTCGCTATTTTTTCCAATAAAATTCTATATTTCACTTTAAAAGGTTTATTTTGGGATTCATATTTTATTTTTACATTTTCCTCCTGTGATTTAAAACAATCTATTAAATCATCGATATCTTTACAAAGTTTTTCAATCGCAGCAATAACTTTTTCACACCCTCCTTCAGACAATTTATATGCTTTTTCTTCTATATTATTTGATTCATTATTCATAACTTGATTACTTACTACCTCACTCCCAACAAACGCAACTATAGGAATACATATCTTTAATATAGGATTTATATTTAATAAACTTGTTGTTATACTTGTTATAAATCCTATACCAACTGGAACTTCATGATTTCTTTTATTTACTTTTTTTCCACTTGTAATAAAATTTGTTTTATCAAAAGATACATGGTAAAAATCACTTTGATTTTTAATTAAATTTAATACTCTTATCAAAATTGCTTCTTCCTGATTTGTTAATTTTTTTCTAAAAAGGCCTTCTTCACCTAATAATACATCTATTTCTGAATAAATTTGTTTAGCCAAATCTTCTAAATATAAATCATAACTATTTTGACTTATATTTAGAAGATTATTTTTTAATTTTTCGTTCCTCTCTGAAAATAATGATTTCAATAACTCCATATTTTAACCTCCATATCGTATTTTACATACAAAACTATATATTATTTAAATAGTTTAATTTTGTCTTACTCTACTAAAACTTTGTATGTTTATATTTTAATAAAAATTAGTAATTATATATATAATTCTAAAGTAGTATTTAATAAACAACATTTATCTTGTATTTGTCAATTGAAAAAGGATCTACACTTTAATTGACAAAGGAATCGTAACATATTCAGTTACAATCCTTGCGAAAAATGATATAATTAATTATTATAATATGAGGAAGTACCATTATGACAAAAAATTATAGAATAATAGTTGAAATATACGATCAGAATAATCCATTGGAGACTATATCAAAAGAAGAGATAATACAAGGTGAATTAAATAAACCAAGTAATTGTTTAGATTTTTCTATGGGATTAGATAATCAAATTGCTTTAATACTATAGTGCGTGTGTTTGTCAATACTAAATTATAATTTTTTATAGAGCGTAAAATAATAACATTTTATACTAATGATAGATAATAATTTATTAAATCTAATTAATAAATTACCAATTTAATAACTACTTTTCTGAATAGCATTAACTTTAGTCGCTAATATTCCAATTTCTTTGTATAATATACTTATTTTATTTTCGCACTCTGATCTTATTACATTTAAATTCTTATTTTTATCAGAAAATACTTCCGGCATATTTTGTACAGCCTCATTTTCCCATCTAACAACAACACTAGGATGTAACATGTTTTCAGAACAAATCTCACTTATTGATTTTAGTTCTTTTAATACCTCCAAAACAATTTTTG
>JBDMZA010000245.1:0-3731 GCA_039770155.1 Clostridiales bacterium | reverse complement strand
TGTTTTTTAGTAGGAGTGTAATCCTTGAAAATAGGCACTTTAGTTACTGGATTTCCTCAAAGTTATTATAAAATATCACCAGAGAATGAACCATCTCTAATTATTAATTCCTGTGATACAAATTCAGGAAATTTACATTTGAATATTTCAGTTTTTTCAATTGATGCATCTGATTTATTTTCTGGTTGAAATACCAAGTCAAATTTTTATGAAAAAACCTCGAAATCATTATTAACACAGTATTTCAAAGTTTTTTCATCTCTTAACTCATTTTAAATCAAGATCAAGTACATTATTATCTATAAAAGAATCTACTTTTCTTTTTTGTTTTTTGAAAAGGTCATTATATATTTCTTTCATTAAATTAAATTCTTTTTGGTTTGCTTTTACAAATGGGATCAAACTCACAACTTTTATAACATCTTTTGGTCTACCAACAATCATTTTGTGAATAATGTATGCTGGTGGACTTGGAATTTGAAAATTACATCCATTAAGTAATATATTCATAGAATATTTTGATAACATTTCTAGATTTCTTAGTGCTTCGGTTCTTAATCCAAGTTCTTTTACCATTTTAGCCTCTGAACCAGACGAAGAACCAACTTCTTTTTGTAAAAATTCAACTTCAAGTAAACCTTCCTTATGAAACCTCATTACACCCCAACCAGAAACATCTATAGAAAAACCCATTTTATTAAAAACTTCTGGTATATTTATGTTTACATTTTTAGCTTTAATAATACGTACATCTTTAATTAAAAAATCTACATCTTTTGTTTTAAGATGTGCTTCAAATTTATTAATTCTTTGTTCATACACATACTCTACCCAACTACCTATTAACATAATATGTTCAAATGCACCTGTGCTGTTTAAATTTTTCATAGTATCCCAAAATAGTTGTTTCTGTTCTTTATTCATAAATTCTCCCATAAATTAGTTTTTTATTTTGTACTAATAAGTTTATTTCCATAAGAAATAGCATTATTCATTATTTTTAAATCAATTTTCAATCTATTAACCACATTGATAAGTTTATTTCTTTTATCTAATTGTTTTTTTATTTCGTCTAACTCATCTGTTTTTATATAATCAGACACTTTTTTTCCATTTTTTCTATAAATCAAATAGTTGTAAGATTTTTCATTTATATTTTTAATTGAAATAGTACCTTTTGGTAGATTATCAATTTCTTTTTCATAAGTATTTATCATGCGAATAGCTCGTTCTTTTTCATCAATTAAAACTTCTAAAATATAACTGTCCAAAGTAATTCCTCCCCACTATTATCAAAATGTTTATAATAATATTATAACCCACAAATTAAATCAAAACAATGTTTTGTGGGTTATAAATATAAAAAGTTTATAATGAACCAACTAATTAATCCCAAAATTAATTATTAATTCCTGTAATACAAATACAGAAAAAGATATTTTGAGAAACATTCCATTTGTTTAAATGGTTTAAAATCTTAGTTTTTAGAAATCTACTTAATTGAATAAATAATTAAATTAATATATAATGTTTCTGTCCTGCCCCACCCAATTGAAAGGTTGGGATATAAAAGATGGTCTACGGACGGATCGGGGACTAAAAATCTTTAAACACTTGTGGGAGGTGATGCCTATGATTAGTGCTTTAGGTGAATTAGCTACTGTTGTAGGTTTTTTGAGTCTTATTATTGTAAAAATAATTGACTTTGTTATTACCTCTCAATTGTGTGGGGTTTTGATTTATGATTTAAATCAAAACTAATACAGTTTTTACTTTTGTTTAAGGAGATAATAAAATGATACATAAGAGGAAATTTTTCAAGAAAAAGCAGAAAAAGAGAAAGTATAATAAATTTTTCAGTTATAAAAATGATGATAGAAAACATAGAAACTTTCTATATAAAAATTTTGCACTAAGTAATTCTTATAACACAAATTTTACAGGTTCAAACTTTAGTAATGTAAATTTTGAAAAAGCAACTATGAAATATTGTGGTTTCAATGGTGCTACATTTGAGAATACTGAGTTTAAAAATGCCAATTTAAGAGGAAGTAGATTTATAGGAGCAAAATTTAAAAATGTTTTATTTTACAATACAAAACTAAAAAAGACAATTTTCAAGAATTCTTTGTTTGAAAATGTGCTATTTGTGAATACAAGTTTAAAAGGAACACGAGGTATTAGTAAAGATACAAAGGGGCTTCTAATTTTTGATTCTTCTCAAGTTGATATAGATACTGAAGTGCGAAATGCACTATATAATGCTTTAGAAAATAGATATATAAGATCTTCTGAAGTGTTAGTATTCAAAAAAAATAACAACTTAAATAAAGCAAATGTTTTAAGATTACAACATCATTTTTCAAAAGAAGAATTGATATGGGGTTTAAATAGAATAAAAGGAATAATTAATAAGGGTTTTTATACTTTGAGTTATATTATTATGTTAATTAAAAAAGAACTGCTATTGAATAATATGTGTTAAAGTGTAATAAAAAGACATTCCTTTTTATTTTACAACTGAGGAATGCCTTTTCAAATTAAGTATTTATAAAAATTTCAAGTTTTAAATTTTCTTCTAAACATATACTAATGTAAATAAATTAATTATAAAATCTTTGACAATATAGTTCCATCAAATTTATTACCCCAACCTTTATTTTCATTTATAGAATATTTTAAAAATGAGGTAATATCTGGTAATGGTAAATTATTATTTATCATAAAACTTATCAGTTTTTCTAATTCATCAAAACTTTTTTGACCATATCCAACTATTACAGTATAAGCATGACTAGTTCCAATATTAAATATGGCTGTCATTGCATAGTCTATTTTATCGCTTATATTTTGATATAAATTATACAAGTATTTAAAATTATTTCTATTCAAATACTCAAAGTCATGTTCTTCATATGTTTTAAATTCAAGTAAATTATCTGGAATTATCTCAGCAAGTTTATCACTCCAATCATCTAAATATTCTATACTGGTAAATTCCCATAATGTTTGTACAACCATTTTCCAATCATCAAAATTATAGTTTAATTCTATTAGTATATTTTCAAAGCAACAAATTCCATATGCTACTCTACCACTTAATGAAATATTTTTAAAATCATTTATATCCACTATAATTTTCCTCCCTTATTTCATCCATCCACTTATTATATCGCTAACTTGACCATAAAATGTATATGTACAATTCTCACATGCTATTTTTGGACTTCCAAATGTATTAGATGGTATTCTTAATTTATTTGTAGTTGCAACAATTGTATATATATGTAAATCACTTAAATTAGCTTTATTGTTTAATGCCTGATTTATAGCATCTACTTCTGCACAATTGCCTAATTTATATTCATTTAAAGATTTATTTGGTAATATTTTTGATAATGTAGGATTTAGTTCATCTCCACTTAATTTTAATCCTTTATTCATTCCATAATAGTACTGACCTGTTTTTGCATCATATACAACTGAAGATGTATTAAAATCAGTAATTTTTCTTTTTGAAGGTGCAAGTTTTTTCTGCATCCTTGTCCATTCGCTAACCGCATTATTTAATTGTGATTCAGATGGTAAGCCTTTTCCAGTTTTACCAGCCCCATCATTATCTTCAGTATTCGAATTAACATCACCAGTATCATTCTCATCATCTAAATCATTATCAACATCATCATTAGAATCACTACTTGTATCACTATCTTCTTTTGTTTTATTATCTG
>JBDMZA010000244.1:0-3279 GCA_039770155.1 Clostridiales bacterium | reverse complement strand
TGATAAAATCTTTGATGTGTTAATGTTAAGCTCTCCTTTTTGTTAAATTAATTTCTTTTGGAGAGTTTGACATATTTTTATCTATTTTTCAACCCTTATTACAATATTTGTATCAAATTCATTAAATACACCCATGATTTAGAGGAATAAAATACCAATCCGGCTTATGCAATAAGACGGTATGTTTTCAGGAGGGAGGCTGCCAAATTATGGAATCTAAAAGTAAAAATGATTATCTCAATGAATTTAAACAAAAATTACTAAAAGATAAAATTTCTCAAAATACAATTAAGAATTATGTTATAGAGTTGAAAAAAGCACTTTGTGGACAAGAATTTAGCAACATACAAGAAATCGATAATGAGAAAATAGAAAACCATATGAAGAACATAAAAAGCAAAAAAACGGCAAATAATTTAAAAATTGCTTTAAAAAAGTTTAAAGAACTGAATAAAAGTTTTAAATATGATGAATTTGAAATTGATTTACAATCAGCAAAGAAAAGCCATAAACGACTTACTAAATTTAAAGAAGCCTTTAATCTTGCTTCATCCACTCATAAAATAAATGCACTAAAAAATGAAAGATTCAAAATGGCCTATAAATTGATGTTAAGCGGTGCCTTAAGATGTGATGAAGTTGCTAATATTACAAAAGATAATATCAAAATAACCAATAAGGGTATTGTAATAGACATAAAACATGGTAAAGGTGGTTTTTCTAGAGAAGCAAAATTAATTGATTCAAAATACTTTGAAGATAATATTCCAAAATATATAAAGTATTTTTCACCTGGAGAAAATCTCTTTTATAGTGCTAACTATATGCAAAAAACAGCCAAAAACATTGGTTTTATGTGTCATGATTTGCGAAGAGCCTCATCTCAAATAATACATAAAATAAATTCACATAAAGGTAATGAAGAATCAATAGAGGCTGTAAAAGAACATCTTGGCCATTCTCCAAAATCAAGAACCTATAAAAAATATCTTTCAAGAAAAATTATATTTGATAATACAAAATGGGGAGGGATTTAATGGGCATATATAAACAAACAACAGCAGATAAAGCCGTTGAAAAAGCATTAGCCTTCCCTTTTATATTTGTAGGTTGTACAATCTATTATTTTATAAAAGGGATTTTAATACTCATTTTTGAGAGAAATAAATATAAAATATCAGTTATAACTTTTACAATAGTATTATTTATCTTAGATCTCCTCTTGATATATCCTAAAGATTTAGTCAAAAATATTTTTGTCCACTTGATAATTTGTTTTTCCCCTATAATATGTACTTCAGTATTTGGATACATGTCAAAAGCAAATAATAATTTTGATGCTGAATTTAAGGAAATTGGTTTTTATACAAGAGGTGAAAATGTACCCAAACTTATTTATAAGGCCGATAAAATGAATTTAATTGACCAAAAATACCGAATTTATGTATTCAAAACACTGATACCAATAACTAAATGGAATCAACAACGAGAAAGCATTGAAAATATCATAGCCGATCCTAAAAAAAATTATACCTATTCAATAAATCACATTGAAAAATCAGGCAGTAAAAAAGTAAAAATATATACAACCTTTGATTTTAAAAATAGTTATGATGAAAACCCCAGTGTAAAAATTGATTGGAATAATAATTTATTAAATAAGGGATTAGACAGTATTATCGTTTTGGGAATTGATAAACTATATTTAAATATTGTCAAAATCGACATTGATGACAAAAACATCTTGCTCGCAGGTGAACCTGGCTCCGGAAAAAGTGTAGAACTAAAATTAATTGTATGGCAATTATATAAGCATGGTTGGGATCTTGATTTATCTGATTTCAAATCTGGAGCTGAATTCAATGAGGATTTTGAAAAAATAGCTAAAGTTATAACTGATCGAAAAGCATTTTTAAATAAAACAGTAGAATTATTTGAAGAATCAGAACGTAGAATGAACTTGTTTAAAACAATTAAGAAAAATAATATTAAAGACTATAATAAATCAGTTCCAAAAGAAAAGAGAATAAGAAGAAGAGCTTTAGTAGTAGATGAGCTTGCCTGTATTTTAGATAATACAGGCATGGACAAAGATGACTTGAAAATTATATTAAAAATTGAATTTTACTTATCAGAACTAGCTCGCAAATGCCGTGCCGCAGGTATTCACTTAATTCTTTGTATGCAAAGACCTGATTCTGATATTTTAAAAGGGCAAATAAAAAATATGCTTGGTATAAGAATTTCTGGCAGATTCGCAGATGGAGTAGCTTCTAAAATAGTTCTGGATAATACAATGGCAAACCAATTACCTGCAATTCAAGGAAGAATGATATTAAAAGTTGGAGCTGATTTAAAAGAATTTCAAGGTTATTATTTTGATATGGAGAATTATTCAGAACAAATATCCAACAAAAAAAATATTTATGATAACTCAAATTTGATAGCTCTCCAAAACGCCAGAAATAATAAATCTTCAAACACAAACAAAAAATCTTATATTGAAGATAAGAAAGATCCTCTTGATTTTAATCTAGGTAAAAGGCCTTATTTAAGCCATAAAGAATTTATACAAAGAAAAATAAAAAACAATATTGATAAGGCATAGTCAAAAATTTCATAACACAACTTTTTTCTAAAAGTATCGATAATTTAGGGAATGATTCATATGTTAAACGATTATATAGTTGAATATATTTATATTATTGATGATTTAATAAAAAATAAATCATTTTATAAAGCCGCAAAAGAAAATATAGCAATTGATAAGGATTATGTTGAATATCTTTTAAGCAGAAATACCTTGTTTAGAGATGGAAAAAACAAATTAAAATTATGGAAACAACTTAATTTAACAGTTACTGAAGAAGGTCGCTTAACTTCAAAGATAACCTTAAATGGTGTAAGAACACATGTTGTTGTTTTTAATATGCAAAATTATAAATTATTAAAAGAAATACAAGAAGAAACAATTCACAAATAATACCACTATCCTTGGTATTGCTAAGAATAAATGATTTTTTATTCTTAGCAACCAAATAGTGACAATCAAAATTTCTTATACTATAAAGTTCATTAAAATCAAATCTAGCAAGTGATTATATTTTTGTGACTATCAGAGAATTTTTAGCCAAATTTGCTAAATTAAAAATTATATTTAAAATAGGAGTGATAAATTTGAAAAATATTAAATTAGAAAAAATAAAATTAAAGACTTTTAGTAAAGTATTGATTATAGTACTGTGGTTATGCATTATATTTCTTGTTCTAAAGGGAACT
>JBDMZA010000243.1:0-9743 GCA_039770155.1 Clostridiales bacterium | reverse complement strand
GAATTCGCATGATTTAAGCGAACTTCAGACGAAAAGAATTTGGTATTATTTTTTAGGTTCTCCTTATGAAATTTTTGATTATGCCTTTTCAAACCTTTTTAAAAAAATACCCAAATAATATAATTAGAATTTAATAGAATATTTGTTAATATAGTGGTAAAATACTTCATAAGGCATGGTCTATGATTTTTTTTACAAAAAAATGAGCATACTTTTACAAAGGTAACAAATAAAATATTATTATAAAATTAAATAATAATATTTTTTATATGGAGGAATAAATTTTGAAAAAAATATATTTTTTAAAACCAAATAATGATAATATTGATAAAATATCAAACAAACTTTTAGTAGTTATTCCAATTATGCTTATTTCTCTTATATTTATTGAACTTATTAGAAATCATTTATCCGAGCTCAAGCTTATAGTTATAAATCAAATCTTAGTTGTTTTATGTATGACATTAATAAATATTTTCAAAAAAAAAATAAATTCAAATATTAAAAGTATAGTCATTATTATTTCAATATTATTTATAGCTTTTTTTGACATATTTTCATTCGGTATTTTCAATGGAATATTATTAATTCTATATGCAAGTACTATGTCTTTAATTATATTTGGAAAGAAAATAGGATATATATCATTTTCTATATCTTTGCTTTTTATTTTTATTATTAGCATACAAAATAAATTAGTAATGTCAAAACCTTCTGAATACTCAAATGATATTATATTTATAGTAGTAATACAATTTATATATACATTAATATCTATTTTTTTCTTGTATACAATATTAGAATATTATTTTAACTCTATTCAAAGAAAATTAATTTTAACCAAAAAAGTTAATGAACATAAATTAATAAAAACTATTTTAGAAAATGCTAATGTTGCTATTATTGTATTAAAAAACAACAACATATATTATGTAAATAGAAATTTTTCTAATATGTTCAAGTATTATGAAGAAAAAGATATATCAAATATTAAATTTAGTAATATATTTAAATTAAATAAAAATAAAACTTTAAAAAAAGCTGACCAAATACCTGAAATTATTGAAACAACAGCACTAAAAAAAGATGGCACCAAATTTAATATAGAATTAAAATCATCAACATTTAATGAGAATAATAATATCTATACTGTTACTATAGTTACTGATATTACTGATAAAAAAAAGCAACAACAAACAATAATTGAAAATGAAAAAAAATTCAGAAGTATTATTGAATGCACCAGTGATGCAATTTGTGTCACAAAACTAGGAAAGATAATGTTTGTAAATAGATCATTTAGAATTTTATATGAATTAAGTGAAGATTACAATATATATGGTTCTGATTTAACAAATTACCTTCCTGAAAAATATAGAGAAGAAATTAAAAACGATATAAAGAGAAGATATATGGGACAAGCAGTTCCAGAATTTTATGATGTTGTTATGACTATGAAAAATGGTAAAAAGCTAAATCTTCATTCAAGAATGTCTTGTTATTTTCAAAATTCAGAACTTTATATAGTAGCTGTAGTAACTGATATAACCGATTATATCAAAGTACAAACTGAATTAAAAAAACATAAGAACAACTTAGAAAATCTTGTTAAAGAGAGAACTAAAGAATTAATAAATGCTAGATTAATAGCTGAAAGTGCGAATAGGTCAAAAAGTGAATTCCTTGCCAATATGAGTCATGAAATCAGAACCCCTTTAAATGCAGTTATAGGATATAGTTACATGCTTCAAAAAACATTAATTAATTCAAAGGATCTTGATTATGTAAAAACAATACGTGAATCAGCAAGACATCTTTTAGGATTATTAAATGACATATTAGATCTTTCTAAAATGGAATCTCTGAAAATAGTTCCTGATAATGTAGTATTCAATGTTAAAAGTTTATCAGAAAACATTATTGCAATACAAAAATATCAAGCATTAAATAAAGGTCTGGGATTTTACTTTAAATTAGACAAAAATGTACCAAAACTTTTGAATGGTGATGCTGTTAAGTTAAAACAAATCTTGATGAATTTAGTGTCAAATGCTATAAAATTCACAAATACAGGTTATATTAAGATCTCTTGTTTCGTTAATAATATTGAAGAAGAATATGTGGATTTAGGATATAGAATTCAGGATACAGGCATCGGAATTAGTAAAGGTAAGAAAGATTTACTATTTGAAAATTTTGTCCAAGCAGATACTACAACATCAAGAAATTATGGTGGAACTGGTCTGGGCCTTTCTATATGCAAAAAACTAGTTGAATTTCTTGGAGGTAAAATATCTATAGAAAGCGAAGAAGGTATTGGTACAAATATTTTTTTTACATTAAAAATGAATATTGTTAAAAATAACAATATTATGAAATATGATGAATGTAATGAATTTAATTATGAAATAGATAAATCACCATTATTTAACAAGGAAAAGGTACTACTTATTGAAGATAATTATATAAATCAAAAAATGTTAAAAGAATTGTTAAATTCAATCAATCTTAATGTAACGTCTGTTGATAATGGATTAAAAGCTTTAGAATTATTAGAAGTACACCATTTTGATGTAATTATTATGGATATCCATATGCCAAAAATGGACGGTTATGAGGTTACAAAGAGAATAAAAATAAATGATAAATATAAAACCATCCCAATTATAGCCTTAACTGCAGATGTTATTGATGGAACAAAAGAAAGAATTATGAAGTCAGGAATGGATGCATACCTTACCAAACCAGTTAATCCTGTGGATTTGATGAGTAAATTAACAGATATATTTAACATAAAAAAAGAAGATAAATTTATAAATTTGGTTAAATCAAATAATAATAATAAAATTGAAGACTCAAAAAATGAAATCTTTTCATTTCATGAAGGATTAAAAAGAATAAATGGAAATAAAAAATTATACTATGATCTACTTGATAAGTTCTCAAAAGATCATTCAGATGATTATAATAAAATTAAAAATTTATTACATTCAAAAGATCATAACATAGTCAAAAACCATCTTCATATATTAAAGGGAGTTTCTTCAAATATTGGTGCATATCAACTCTCCTATGAAATTAAGAAGATTGAATCTAAAATTAATAAAGAAGATTTTAATGAAAATGAATTGGAACATTTTAAAATATCACTTGGTGAAACATTAAAGTCAATAGAAAATTATTTAAATAAAGAAAAAAATAGTTCTCATGAAAAGTTAGTGCAAAAACCTTTTACTATGAATACTGAAAATATTATCACAAAATTAAAAACTTATATTGAATATAATGATATTCAAGCTTATAACTTTTTAATAACTAATAAGGATTTCTTCATAGATAGCTTCAGCAATTATTATTATGATATTTTGGAGGAAAAACTGTCAAAATTTAAATTTCAAGATGCAAACAATATTTTAAATAAAGTTATTAGAACTTAAAAACAAAAAATGTCTTTAAAGACATTTTTAACTATTTTGATTACAACACTACATTTAATTTTTGGTTAGACATAATCAAAAATTTCATAAGACAATTTTTTTCTGAAAATATCGATGGTTTAACGAACTTTTATAAAAGTTGACTAGTTTATTTTTTGATTCTGCCTTATTCTTATCTTTTAAATATTAAAACCAATATTTTTCATAACATCCAAAATATATTTATCTGATTTAGGTATAGAAATATGTATTATCTTAAAACTACCTATAATTCTATATTTATCAATTTTTGCAGGGATAAAAAAAGTTTCAATTGCACTAATTTCAATTTTATTTTTATCACACTCTATGTAAGCATTTCCTTCAATCATCATTATTACATTAAAACAATCCTCAGTACTAAACTCAATGCAATCATCTTTTACCATAAATTCTTTTATATTAAAATATTTTGACAAAGATAATATCCGAGTGTTTATATTACCATTTTTTATCTTCAAACCATTATGAATATAACCTTTTAAATTTATATCAATAACATCTAAAGCTTTATCTATATGTAATTCTCTCCTTTGTCCATCTCTTTTCCTATCATAATCATATATTCTATAAGTTAAATTTGAACTTTGTTGAATTTCAGCTATAATGAGTCCAGATTTTATTGCATGAACTGTTCCTGAGGGAATATAAATAATATCTCCTTTTTGAACTTTAACTTCATTGTACAATTCATTTTGCTTATTTTCTCTTATACTTTTTTTAATATATTCTTCTTTTAGTCCATCTTTAAATCCAAAGATAATACTTGCATCCTTTTTTGCATCTATTACATACCAAATTTCTGTTTTTCCAAATTGTCCTTTTTCAAATTTATTTGCATAATAATCATTAGGATGAACTTGAATTGATAAATCATCTTGGGCATCAATAATTTTAAATAGCAAAGGGAATATTTCTCCTAAGCCATTATAATTTTCTCCTAAAAAACCTGACTTGTCTGAAAAAATTAGTTCTTGAAGGGTCTTTCCCTCGTCTTTACCATTTATTATTACAGATAAGTTATCATTAAGGCAAGACAATTCCCAACTTTCTGCTATAATACCTTCAGGTAAGTGTTTTTTATATTTTTCTAAGTTCCTGCCACCCCATATATAGTCTTTATAAATTGGTCTTAATTTCAATGGATAATACATTTTACCACCTCAAATTTTAAAATAGTATTTATAGTTTTCTCTATATTGAGTAGGAGTCACTCCTACAATTTTTTTAAAAACTCTACAAAAATATGCTGAATCATTGTATCCTACTAAATCAGAGATTTCATAAATTTTAATTCTTTCATCTTTTAATATTTCTTTTGCCTTATCAATTCTTACATTTGTTAGATAATCGACAAATGTTTGATTCATTTCTTCTTTAAAAAATTCACAAAAATAATTTGGGTTTAAATAAGTTATTTCTGCAATTTCACTTAACGTAATATTTTCATTATAATTTTTATCAATATATTTTTTTACATTTTCAATAAGTTTTGTATCTCTTCTACTTTTATATTTTTCCGATTTCTCAATAATTTTCACAAAAAAATCTTTTAAATATTTTTTCATATCATTCAAATTAGAATAATATCCTAGAGTATTATTAAAACAATATTCTCTTCCATATATTTCTCCAATCCACTCGTCAATCAAATAAAGTTTTACTTGCATTAAAATATATATATTTCTAAACAGTTTTATAACATCAATTTTATTCAAATTATTAATTTCAATTTTTTCAAATATTTCATCTAACAAAATATCTACTCTTTCACTATTTACCATTTCAATCAAATTTATAAATCTTTTACTGTATTTTTCAATCAAAAAATATATTTCCTTACTTGTAATAACTTTGTCTTCATTTTCAATATATTCATATAAAACAATATTGTCTTCATTTTTTATTAGACAATTAATAATTTTTTTTGCCTCATTGTAACTTTTGTATACACCCTTAAAACCCATAACTTTAGAACCTACTGCAATTGTGAATTTGTTTTTAGAATATTTATTTAAATTATTAATAATATTTATTTGAAGTTGTTTTATATGTTCTTTTAAATAAGGTGTTATAAGCAAAACAGAATTATTTTCAAAACAACTCATATATTTAGAATATGATGTCACAGTTTCCTCAACAATATTTCTTATAATAAAAAGATTTAAATCGGCTTCTTGTATACCTATTTTCTTTTTCATAATTTCATAATTATCCAATCTTACAACAATTACTTGATTATATATTTCCTTTTCAAATAAATAATCAAATTCCATCTCTTTTAATTTATCTTTTATTAAATTTTCATTATCCCAATAACCTGTAACTACTTCATGTACTAATTTTTCCCTAAGTATTTCTAAACCTTTATGACTCTTTCTATTAAGTTCTTTGCGATTTAATTCATTTTCTAATGTTTTTTCAATAAGTAGAGATAATTCATTGAGAGTACTAATTAATTTAAAATCATCAACTGGTTTTAATATGTAATCATGCGCTCCATATCTTAATGTTTTTCTTACAAACTCAAATTCATCAAATCCACTTAAAATTATTGTTTTAACATCTGGATAATCTGTATTTATATTTGAAATTAATTTAATACCATCCATTTTAGGCATTTTTATATCAGTTATTACTATATCAGGAACTTCCTTTTTTATCAATTCAATAGCTTCAATTCCATTTGAAGCAGTACCTATAACATCAAAATTTTTTTCCTTTAAAATTATTTTTTTAAGTCCTTTCCTTATAAAATATTCATCATCTACAATTAAAACTTTATACATTATTAATCACCTTATTTTCATATTTTCCCATTTTTTCCTATTCCATTACTATATTCCTATGTATATCTGTTTTCTAAATCACTTTTTCAATCTATTTTGTTCTCAATTCTTTCATTTGTTTCATTTAAAAATTACCTAAGGAGAACCTAAAAAATTTCATAAGACAATTTTTCTCTGAAAGCTTATATTTCTTATTTTATCAGATATTAAAATAGTTTTTTCGTTTTTTTAGAATAAAAAAGAGGTTGCCCTTTATAAGCAACTCCCTTTTTGGATTGAAAATATAATTATTATACATTACCAATTCTTTCTATCAATTCAATCATCGCCCTCGAATTATGATAAGGGCATTTCCAAGGATTAACTTTTGATAAATGTTTGTTCGATTTCCCACTTTCATAAACCGTATCATACCATTCACCATATTCTTTATCGATAAACTTATCTTTTATGTATTCCCACATACTAAATACAGTATCTAAATATTTGTCGTCCTTTGTAAGTTGATAGGCATTAAAAAAACCTACCATAGCTTCTGCTTGTGGCCACCAAAATTTATTACCTTCAATTTTACCATTTATATTTTCATTAAATATACCTCCATTTTTGTCTATTCCATTTTTTAATACGTTTTCTGAAACTTCTATAGAGATATCTTTAATTTTTTTTATTATATCATCATCACCAATAACTTCTGCTGCTTCATATAGTAACCAACTAAATTCAATGTCATGTCCATAAGAAATAATATTTGTTTTTGAATTCCAATTTTCATCAAAAAATAATTTTTGACTTTTATTATTATTATCATATATCTTCTTTATAAATATTTCAATTAGTTCCCTCTGTTTTTCTATAATCTCTTTATTTTTCCATATTCCTATTAAATTTGTATATGCCTCCAAAATATGCAAATGTGTATTCATTGATTTTTTTTCATTCATATCCTTTGGACTAAGTCTTAGATCACTCATTCCCGAATAGTCTCTTTTTAAAGCTTCTATATATCCACCATTTTCTTTATCATATGCAAATCTCTCTATAGTATTAAAAATCTCAATTGCCAAATCTAAACTTTTTTTATCTTTAGTAGCCTTATAGTATTCTGTTAGTCCATATATTCCAAAAGCTAAATTATAAATTTGTTTTCTAGAGTCTTTTATTTTACCATCATATGTTACGGTCCAAAATAATCCTGAAAATTCTTTGTCATAAAATGCATCTACTAAAAATTCAAAAGCTCTTTTTGCACATTTTAAATACAAATCATTTTTCGAAAATATATACATTTTCGAAAAAGTCCACAATATTCTGGAATTTAATACACATCCCTTAAAAAATTTCGTATCTGGTACGCCAAAATTATCAACTAATCCATAAAACCCACCATTTTCATGATCCTGAACTTTATCAATCCAAAAACTTAAAATATTTTCTTTTAACTCATTTTCTAACTCTTTTTTTAATAAATTCAAATTATCCAATTTTATCTCCTTATATATCAAATATTAAAATAAAAATAAAAAATAAACCCTTAATTCTCAAATATAAATTCTTATAATTTAAGAGAACTTCAGGCAAAAAAACTTCGATATTTTTTTTAGGTTCTTAGGAAACTAATCATTCGAATAAGAAATCCTCATCATTTCCTCTACGGTTGTAATTCCTTCTAAAACACATCTTCTTGCATTTTCATTTAAAGTTATCATCCCATTTTCTCTTGATAAATCCATTAATTCGCTTTCATTACAATTTCTAGATATTATTTCTTTATGTTTTTTAGTAATTGTCATGATTTCATAGACACCCATTCTTCCTTTATATCCTGATCCACTGCAAATATTACATCCTCTTCCTTTATAAAGAGTTAAATCAGTATCCATTGATAATTTTAATATTTCTAATTCTTCTTCTGTTGATTTATAGCTTATTTTACAATTACTGCATATTTTTTTTATAAGCCTTTGAGATATAACACCAACAACAGATGAAGCAACCATAAATGGCTGTATTCCCATATCAATTAATCTAGTAATGGTACTTGGTGCATCGTTTGTGTGAAGAGTACTAATAACTAAATGACCTGTTATAGCAGATCTTACAGCAATTTCAGCTGTTTCATTATCTCTAATTTCTCCAATCATTATTACATCTGGATCTAATCTTAATATTGATCTTAATCCCACTGAAAATGTAAGCCCTGACTTATAATTAGCTTGAATATGATTTACTCCATCAATATAGCATTCAACAGGATCCTCAATAGTAATAATTTTTATGTTTGCATTATTTATTTCATTTAAAGCACTATATAAAGTTGTTGTTTTGCCACTCCCAGTTGGGCCTGTTACCAAAAGAATACCATGGGGATTTTTTAATATTTTTTCAAATTTATCAGCATCCTCTTTTGTAAAACCCAATTTTTCTTTAGGCACAACAAAAGCATTTTTATCTGATACTCTTATTACTATCTGTTCTCCGTGTATTGTAGGAGAAATTGCAATTCTAAGATCAATATCTTTTCCATCAATACTTACAGTTACTCTACCATCTTGTGGTAATCTTTTCTCAGCAATATTTAAATTACTGATAACTTTAATTCTGGTAGATAATGCAGTTAATAACTCAATTTCAGGTCTCATAGCTTCAAATAATTGTCCATCTTTTCTATATCTTACTCTTAAGCAATCTTCTAATGGTTCAATATGAATATCACTTGCTTTTTCTCTAGCAGCTTCCTCGATTATTGAATTTACGAGTCTAACAATCGGTGAATCAATATCAGCTGTTTCTTCTTCTTCATCAGATTTCACTATAATATTCTTAACATTTTCTTTTCTAAAATCTTCAACAGCTTCTCTTGCTTTTTTTGTTGTATAATTTTTATCAATTGCATTGTTTATATCTTCCAAAGTAGAGATAACAGGTTGTATTTCCATTCCTGTAAAAAGTTTTATATCGTCAATTGCTATCATATTTAGAGGATCATACATAGCTAATGTTAAAACACCATTTTTTTCAGAAATTGGTATAACTTTATGTCTTCTTGCAAAAGATTCTGGAACTAAAAAACAAGTTGCTTTATCTATCTTAAATTGTTCAAGTTTCACATGAGGAATACCCAATTGAAACTCTAATACTTGAAGAAGATCGGTTTCAGTTATATAACCTTCACTTACCAATAATTCACCAATTTTTTTGCCTGAATCTTTTTGTTTTGCTAATGCCTTATTAAGATTATCCATTGATAAAAAACCAAATTCAACAAGAGTTTGTCCTATACGTTTCTTACCTGAATAATTTTGTCCTGGAGCCAATATATACCATCCTCTCTCTATTTGGAAATAACCTAAACAATAGCATTTCAAATCTTATTTAGGAATATAAGGCAGAATCAAAAAATAAACTAGTCAACTTTTTTTGAAAATTCGTTAAACCATCGATATTTTCAGAAAAAAATTGTCTTATGAAATTTTTG
>JBDMZA010000242.1:0-3008 GCA_039770155.1 Clostridiales bacterium | reverse complement strand
TTTATTTTTTTTGAATATCTCTAAAATGTATTTAAATAAATTGGATACATATATATAAATTACTAAGATATTATATCAGAAAAATATATTTTATGAAATTGTTATAGAAACCTAAAAAAAATATCACATTTTAAAAATCTTATGAGGAAATATATATCCAAAAGGTATGGTTTGAAAAATATAACCATACCTTTTTTTAGATAATTAGTTTGTAATTTTTTATTTCCTAAGGGATATCCAAAAAATAAACTCTAATTCTTAAGTATGAATTCGCATAATTTAAGCGAACTTCAGACGAAAAGAATTTAGTATTGTTTTTTAGGTTCTCCTAAATTGATAATAATTTGATTAATACCTTTGCAACTCCATTTTGATTATATGCTGGAGCTATTATATCAGCGATATCTTTTACAGATTTTTCGCCGTTTTTCATAGCAACTCCTATACCACAGTGCTTTATCATATTGAAATCATTTATGTCATCTCCAAATGAGATAATTTCACTTAGATTTATTCCGAGTTGATCAGCTACAAACTTTAAACTATTTAGTTTACCTGTATGTTTATGAGTAATTTGAACAAAAGTATTTTGATCTGTTATATCAACATTATAATCTGAAAATTGATTAAAAATTTCTAAGTTATCAAATTTATTGATTTTTATAATGATTTTTGCAACAGGTTTAAATTTAAAGTTATTAAAATTAACTTTAGTATATTTTACTTTGTAATCTAGATAATTACTAAGTTCAAAATTAGTATAGAGAGTATTATCCGATTCAAATGAAATTTTCACATCAGTATTATTTTGGGATAATTTTTTTATTATTGATATTACCTCATCTTTTTCTATATATTTTTCAAAGATTTTCTTTTTGTCAAAATATATTTCTGCACCATTTAGACATATTACATAAATGTTCTCGAGTGGTAGAGATAAATAATCAAAAACTATTCTTGGAGGTCTTGCAGTTACTATACAAAATTTTATATTATGTGTTTTTAGTTTTTTTAATGTTTTTAATGTAAAATCGGATGTTGATTTTTCATTAATTAACAATGTTTTATCAAGGTCAGTTGCAACTAATTTTATTTTCAAAAAAATTCCTCCTTCTAAATGGATCTAATTCGTAAAACTAAAAATCTTATATAGTGTATAATTAAAAAATAAACCCTAATTCTAGAGTATGAATTCGTAAAATTTAAGCGAACTTCAGACGATAAGAATTGGGTATTATTTTTTAGGCTATTCTTAGAATAAAAATTTTGCACATTTTAGGTATAATCAAAAATAAACTAGTCAATTTTTTAAAAAATCCGTTAAAGAATCGGTATTTTCAGAAAAAAGTTATGTTATGAAATTTTTGATTATGCCTTAATCTTAATATATTTATAATTCGTCGTCTATAATTTATAATTAGTTTATTGTTATATTATCTGGAACAGAATTTGTACCATTATAAGATATATTAAATCCAAAGTTTACTGAACCACCAGCTGTAATAGTACTATTCCATTCAGAGTTTGTAACACTTACAGAGGTTCCACTTTGTGTATATGAAGCATTCCATAAATTAGTTATTTGCTGATTTCCTGTGAAATTCCAATTAACAGACCAATTGTTTTTATCAGAGGAAGTATTATTTGTTATTTTCATACTTATTGTAGCACCACCATTCCAATCACTCTGTATAGTATATTCAATTGAATAATCTTCATTTGAAGGTGAAGAAGTTACAGATGGAGTTTGAGAGATAGTAGCAGTGTTTTGTGAAGTTGGAGATACTCCTAAGTATTCTTTCAACCATGTCATTGCTGGTCGCTCAGTTGCACCAACATTCGATGAACTAACAAGATAAGCTGTTTCTTTCCAAATTTGTCCTTGTATATAACCCCACAAAGTTATTCCTTTAACTCCAGGATGTTTCCAGAATACAGGAAATTTTTCCATGTAATGATTTAGTTGTGTTTCATCATTACCACTTAAATCAAGTTCTGATACATAAATTGGTAAACCTGTTGCGGCTAATCTGTCAAGGTTGCTATTTAGTGTAGCTGCATCGTAATTTTCTACATTAAAAGTATGTGATTGAACTCCTATACCATCTATTAAATTTCTGTCCATCAATAAGTTTATTATTTTTAAATAATTTGTGCAAGCATTTGAGTCATTTACAATACCATAATCGTTTAAAATAAGTTTTCCATTAAAATGTTTTCTTGCATATTCAAATGACCATATAACCCAATCCCATCCAGTAGAACCATCACCACCAATAGCGTTTTTATAAGATGGTGGAGCATGAAGAGGTTCATTAACTACATCAATCATTTCACAGTTACCATATTTTTGTCCAGCTGCTTGAATCCATTCTTCTACTTCTGCTAGTTGTTCATTAGATGAAAGTGAACTTATCCAATTCGGTTCCTGGCTTCCCCAGACAAGAGTATGAAATTTAAATGGAATATTATTATCTTGTGAATAATTATAAATGCTATCAGCATTACTCCAACTCATACTATCTCTGTTAGATTCAACAGAACCCCATTTAGTTGCATTTTCAGGAGTTACTTGATTCCAATATTCACCAAAATTAGAGGGAACACTACTTCCCATTACATTACCTAAAAATTTTGTCTTACCATCAGCTAAAGCCGCATTTAAGCTGACACTATAAATTGTAAATAATAGTGCGGTTGTAAGACATATTGTAAGAATTATGTACAACTTTTTGAATACTTTTTTTTTCATAATACTATACACTCCTTTAATTTTTGGGTTTTTAAAATAAATTGATAAAAGATTTTTTCATAAAATCCAATAAGTATTTTGCTAGATAATTTATAAATATTTAAAATAAAGTTTATTTTGAGAAAAGTTAAAACTTTGATGATTATACCTGATTATTGGATTAAATATAATATAAAATATTGTTACTATGGGATATCCAAAAAATAAACTCAAATTCTCGAGTATGAATTCGCATGATTTAAGCGAATTTCAGACG
>JBDMZA010000241.1:0-2665 GCA_039770155.1 Clostridiales bacterium | reverse complement strand
TAAAAATATGTCTTTAATTCCTTTATTATCAAAGGCTTAAGTTGCATGTGTAAAAATATTCTGCCAATTTTGGTCAGGATTTAATTGCCTAGGAACTCTTGATAATCCACCATTTAATGTTATACCAACAAGCCCATTTAAATTTTTGAATTTTGTTAAATCTTTTTCTAAAACTTTTTCAAAATCTTTAATAAGATTTTTTGTATTAATCGTTACATAGGGTCGATTTTTCATGATAACTCCTTTTGATATAAACTTATTTAAATAATATTTTTAGTGTATCCTTTTACTAAAATTCATCAACTCGTATTATTATATTGCTTACATTTAAACCTGCTTTTTCCAATGTTTTTTTTGAGGCATGGTTATAAAACCAACAGCCAGCTTGAATAGTTGCATCTCTTTTTATTCCTTCGTTTATCATAGCTTTTATGGTATCACATCCATAACCATTTTTTCTTTCATCTTCAGTTACAATCATTCCAATAGAAACAATATCTGCATTAAATTCATGATGTTTAATGTGTCCTAAACTTACTATTTTATTATTTTTAATACCAAGATATAAACTATCTGTTTTAACTCTTTCTTCGTAATCATTAAAAAAGTCTTTAAACAAATTTTTCATTGTTGAAATATCAGCCAATGTAGCTTTTTTATATTCAAGATCTGTTTTTTGGATTCCATCAGTATAAATAAAATTATATGCTTGTTTTATAATTCTGTAATTTCTTTTTATTATCTCATTTAACATTTTAGTATCGTTTGTAATAGATACTATTCCTTGTACTTCATTAAATTTGACAATGTTATTAAATATTAATTCATATAAATTTATATATTTATTTTCTAGATGAATACAGATCAACTTATTATCTGCAGATATAGCGAAAACACCAATTATTTCTTCATGATGTTTTATTTTATATTGAAAACCTTTAATTATAATTTCTTCAAAGAAATCATCAAAACCACCATTAAGATCATTGTAATATTTATCAAACATACCCTTTGAAGATTCTAAATTTGTTTTTATAAATTCCATAAATTACCTCCGTTTTGTAGAAATATATTTGAGTATAAATAGTTAAAGTAAACAAATATAATCAAAGCCAATAATATATTTTATTGCCTTGTAAAAGAATATAAAGATACTTTTGATATAACTCATACAACTCATATTAACATACTTAATATTACATAATAATACAATAAATAGTTATAATTAAATTATATTTTATTTTAGAGTGTGATTTAAGAATAAAGTTAAATACATTGTCTTTATGAATCATTTATAGATTTTGCTAATCGAAATCCTAAATCATCAATTTTAAAGTTAGGATGTCCTCGTCGACAGGTTGTTACCCCACATCCTCTAGCTGGTTCAGCCAACTTCCACCTCGAAAGATACGATATTCACCATAAGTTTTTTCATCATATAAATCCCAACGAAATTCCCATAACCAAGTTATATCTACAATTGGAATCGAATTTGATTCAATATTAGTATTCTTTTCATTAAATATAATATCAAATAGACTTTGTACTACTGGATATTTAGCACTAAGAAATGAGTTAATATTAACTTTTCTTTTCAGTTAAGTTACCTTTTTGACCAGGAATACTCATTTTAGAATTTTTACTAATCCATTTTGTTGATCTTTATAATATCTTAAATATTCTACTCCACTTGGAATAGTTACCATAAGATTATTTAAATAATCTATAATATATTTTTGCATGTTAGTCATTTCTTTATAAGGTTCTGTTTATAGTATTTTAAGGTTATTTATTCAAATAATATAATTGAACTAAATTAAATTACTTTAAAACTATTTTTGTTATCAATTATACATTGACCATCATTTAATCTTATAATTTTGCAATTATTATTTAATTCATATTCCTTAGCTATTTCTTCAAATCTATTATATTTATTTAAAAATTTACTATAATGAGGTAAAACTTCTAATGAAGTAATTCCCATTCCTGTATAGTCAGTTAGTAATGTTTTATTATTTAATTCAGGACTATAAAGAGCAACTAAATTTATGTTTTTTTGTAATACTAAAGAGCCAGCACTAATTCCTATTAATATTTTTTTTATGATTAATCTATTGATTAAAAAATTAAAATTAGAGTTTCTCATAGATTTTAATAAATAAAAGGGATTACCGCCAATGATTTCAATTACATCATAATTGAATAATTGTTCTGGATTATCTACATCAAAATCAAAAAAATCTACCGAAAAATCAAATATTTCTAATTCTTTTTTTAGACGAGGTATATTCCAATCATTTTTTTTATATTCAGAAGCTGTTGTAACAATAACTGCTTTTGAAATATTTTCAAACAATGGTTTTAAGTTTTTTATAATGCTCTCAGATGATAATCCATTAGATGTTAGTATTAACATATTTATCTCCCAAAAATTCTAAAACCCAATTATTATTAATTTTAGTTAATAGAAATACAATTTCAATTTTCAGTGATTTAAGTTTTTCAACAAATAAATTGATATTACTTACATCAAAACTGGGTAAACAATTGTCTCCATATTTAACAGATTCATTTACTTGTTATAAATAGGAATTTGCTTTTGAAATCCATATTATATATATTATCATAAAAAAAGGTTAAACAGATACAATTGAAAAATATT
>JBDMZA010000240.1:0-4301 GCA_039770155.1 Clostridiales bacterium | reverse complement strand
GAGATGAATTAGGGCTTTCAATTACTGAATTATCTAAAAAATTAAAAATGAACGCAAGTACTATTTTAAGATATGAACAAGGTTCAATAAATCCACCTCCAGATAAATTAAAAATTATGTCTGAAATATTTGATTGTAGTATAGATTATATTTTATATTTAACTGATGAGAAGAAAGTTGAACCAAAACAATATCATAATAATCTGAAAAGATTATTGGAAGCGAATCCAGAAACAAAAAATATCTTTATTGAACGTATAAAAGATTTCATGATTCACAATGAAGTTACTAAAGAACAATTATCTAATTTATTACAATTAGATAAAAACCTCATACATAAATTTATTATTGGTGAGGAATTCCCCAATATTGATATATTAAAAAAAATTGCTAAAATTTTTGATACAACAATTGATTTCCTAGTTGGTCTAAATAGTAATCCTTCTCCAGATGAAATTGTTATATTAGAGGATTCAGTTGAAATTAAAGATGGACAAGAAAATAAAAAGATTTCACCCAAAGTAATTAGAGATTTTCTAAAATCTTTATCTGATAAGGATATAAATGAATAAACAGGAAGTGATTTTTTGAAAAATAGAATTTCAGAACTAAGAAAAGAAATGAATATGTCCACAAGTGAACTTGCAAACTTATTGAGTATAACTATGAGAACAATACAACGTTATGAAAAAGGTGTTATTAATCCAACTCCGGACAAATTGAAAATTTTAGCAAAATTATTCAATTGCAGTATTGACTATATTCTATGTTTAACGGATTTAAAACATCATTCTAGTAGTTCTATAGATGAAAGTATTAATGTTAATCTACATACTAAAAGTATATTTATTAAAAATCTTAAAGACATTATGATTGATAAAGAAATTACGAAAGAAACATTATCTATTAATATTCAAATTGAAAAAAAAGAATTGGAATCTTTTATCAATGGAAGTAATTTTCCAAGTATTGATATATTAAAGAGAATTTCAAAAGCATTAAATACAACAATCGATTTTTTAGTAGGAGTTCCAGAAGATTCTGAAATAAATAAAGTATCAATAGGTAATGAATTTGTAGAAGTCAAAAAAGGTAATACAATAAAAAAAATCCCTAAACACTTACTTAAGGATTTTCTTGATCTATTACCTGAAGAAGGTGAAAGTTAGATCCTTTACTATGTTTTTTATTTATATATTTAATTTTTTTGTTTTTTACTTTATAACTATTTAAATGATTTAATTCTTTTGGAAATTCAATATATATCAATTTATATCCTTCTTTATCATAAATTTCATTTTTCAATGTAATCACCTGCCAAATTATTTTATATGTAATTTTATCACTATATATGGCAGGTTAGCAGTTATAAAATACGTTATATAGGCAGTTATATTAGTTAAAGTTTTCGTTAAATTTTTCAACTTTTAACAATTATAAAGCACCATTTTCATATAACCAATCTCTTCTTTCTGGAGGTATCCCATGTACATTTTCTATTCTCAATCCCTTACACATTACATTTTTTCCATCAGTATTATAAATTTCTTTATCTACCATTTCACACAAACAATTTGCTGTAGCTCTTTCATAATCAATTTTCCAAATTCTAATTGTAGCATCATCTCCCGATGTTATTAACACATCATTTTCTACAAAAATAAAATCCCTCACACATAAATAATGTGCCTCCCATTCAATACACATAACTCTATCTTTCCATATTTGCACTTTTCCTGTTTTACCGCCTACAGCAAGGTAATTTCCATCTTTTGAATATTCAACATCTCTTAAGCTTATACCAGAATCTATAGAAATTATTATTTCTAAATTTAGATTAACTATTTTTATAAACCTATCAGCACCTACAGAAGCTACTATATTTTTAGTTGGATGACTACTCACAGAAAAAGCATAATTACTATGCTTACATAATAATTTTTCCAACTTTAATTCTCTCAAATTCCATAATAAAACCTTTTGATCCCAACTTGCACTTACAAACTGATACTTATTTATAAATTCAATTTCTCGAACAACATCTTTATGGTTATTTAATATTCTAAGGACATTATCATCTGAAATATTATATATAATTATTTTTCCTACTCCATCACCACTTACTAAATACTTGCCGTCTGGAGAAAATGAAAGGGCCAAAACAGGATCACTGTGATAATTTAGTTTTTTCTTTAACGAACCGTCTAAATTCCATAATGATATACTATCATCATAACTTCCAGCTGCAATAAATCCATTTGCATTGTCAAAAACAATTTTTCGTATTCTAGAAATATGAGAACCTTCCAATTCAAATTGTTTATTGTTTTCTCTTTCCCAAATTTTCGCCTTGGTGGAATCTCCAACATATGCAATTCTATTATAATCTAAATTGGCAATGCTTCTTATAGAACATCTCAAAAAACTTATTCCGCTCAAAATACAATTACTTAAATCAGCATAATTTAAGTTTGCCTCTGTCAGATTAACCCCTCTTAGATCTGACCCTTTTAATACTGTATTATTAAGATTTGCCCTAAAAAAGCTCGCATTTTGAAGTTTTGCCTTGGGAAAATATAAATTAGATAAATCATAACCCTCAAAAGAAAACCTTTTTAAGTGCAGTATTGACAAAACATTCGATTGAAGATAATTTTTATCCTCTGAGATTTCCCTGTTATTTAGAATCAATAAAAGGCCTTTGTCATCAATAATCAAGTCTTTTAGAAATTGCAATACTCCAATGTCCAAAGAAATCTTTTCAAATACTGTATATTTTTTATCTTCAAAGTCTTTTAGTAAAGCTTTACTTACAAAAAATTCAAGCATTGAATCATGAGAAAAAGAAACAGTCATTGGGGAAATATAAATTTTTTGCTGAATTATTCCATCAGTTAAGAGTTCTTCATACATTTTTTGTTGATATTCTTTTGAATAACCTATTTTCTCAATAAATTTAGATATAATTCTTTGTACTTCTTCAATACTACATGTATTTGTTCCTTTTTTAAAATACATAAAGCTAGCTAATTCCCTCAAAATCTTTACTTTATCATACATTGTAAATTCACTTACTTTTACAGTTTCCCAATAACATAAAATATATTCAATAAATCCTTGATAAAGTTCCACCATATTTGTTGGAAATTTTCTTGAATGCTTTAAAACTCCCTCAATCATAGTTAATATTATCGGAGAAGAGGAAAGTTCTTTTAATTTTAAATTCATTTTTCTATATATATCCCTTGCTTCACCTGGAAATCCAATTTCTAAATAATTTATAATATCTGATTGTGACATTGGCAAAATAACATAAGTATCAAAATCGTTGAGCATTCTGCTGTAATTATTCAATCGACAACTTATTACTGTCCTACAATTTTCAAATTCATAGGGCATATTTTGAATATAATTATATAAATTACTCCCCTTATTCTTTACTTCATTTAATCCGTCAAAAAAGAAAATATACTTTTTATTATTTTCTGATAACACATCTATATTAGTGCTATTTTTTATAAATTCATTTATGGGTTCTTCATTATATCGGTTTAATTCAATATATATAGGGATATATTCGCTATCATATAAACAGTTTAATGAAAGATTCAAAAGTGCTGTAGTTTTACCTGCACCAGGATTACCAAGCAACAATATCTTATGATTATTATTAAACAATCGTTTAAGTTCAAATATATTATAAAAATCCCCTGTTTGCATTAAATCTATGTCTTTACAGTAATTACAAAGTTTCACTGGAAACTCCTTAATATGTAAATCAATATATTTTTCATACCAATCAGAATTTGTTATTCTTTCAAAAAGTCTCTTTTTATATTTTTGTATTTGTTGATTTTTATCATTAGAATCAAAATTTTGTTTTGTATTTAAAAAAGATTTTTTTCGTGATGTGTATTTGTTCTTATTATCAATATTTGAATAGGATATAAGGCATTTTATGTACTCAGTATAATTATTATTTTTGTAAAAGAAATTCAAATCATCCCTTACTATTTTTGTACTAGTATTATTTAATTTAATATTTTCGCTTAGCCTATAATGTAGCCACTTGACAAACTTCTTTAAAAACTCATCATTTTGAATAATAATTTCATACTCAGATAATTTTTTATAAATATCCTCAACAATGATATCGTATGATGTACCATTCTCCCATAAGTTTGGAAGTTTTCCTTTCTTTTTATACATGTAATAATTATTATTTAAACTTCCAAATATCGATCCAATAGTAGTTTGGTTTACTATAATGGTACTACTATTTTCTTCCTTTAACTTATTAT
>JBDMZA010000239.1:0-5547 GCA_039770155.1 Clostridiales bacterium | reverse complement strand
ATATAATTCATAAAACTTTGATTTCTTATTTTCTAATAGGTTTTCATAAACTCCAGGCTCTAAGGAGAGCCTAAAAAATAATACCAAATTCTTTTCATCTGAAGTTCACTTAAATCGTATGAATTCATACTCGAGAATTAGAGTTTATTTTTTGATTCTGCTTAATATATTTCCGTTTTCGAAAAAATATATTTGATCTAAATCTTTTAAAGTAATTAATCTAGGTTCTCCTAAATTAATATAAAACATATATTACATAATATATAAAAAAAATACTGGCAAAATTCAAATATTTCTTTAGATATATTAGTTGAATTATATTACTATTAAATTTAAAATACAAATTATAAACTATTGAATGTGGTTTAATAATTATGAAAATAAGGAATATCCAAAAAATAAACTCAAATTCTCGAGTATGAATTTGAAATATGTTTTATAGCAAATAATTTAAAGGGGTAATTATATGTATAATTTATTAGACAAATATATTGAAAAGCTTTTAAAGGAATCAACACCTAAAAGACCTATATGGAATATTGAGTATCTTGATAAATTAAAAGAAGTAAAGTGGAATTATATTGATGGTTGTATGATGACAGCTCTTATTGAGTTGGGTAACATAACTAAGAATGAAAAGTATATAGATTTTGTAGAGAATTTTATAGATTATTATGTATTTGAAGACGGTACTATAAGGGGATATAAGGTTGAAGAGTACAATCTTGATAATGTAAATGAAGGAAAGGTTTTATTTACATTATATAAAATAACAAAGAAATCAAAATATAAAAAGGCAATTGAACTTATTTATTCACAACTTGAAAATCATCCAAGAATTGAAGGAGGAAATTTTTGGCATAAAAAAATATATCCTAATCAAGTCTGGTTAGATGGAATATATATGGCACAGCCTTTTTATTTAAAATATGAATTAGAATTTAATAATTTGAAAAACTATGATGATATCTTTAATCAAATTAAAAATGTTAAAGATAAAATGTATGATAAACAAAAACAACTTTATTATCATGGATATGATCATTCGAAATCTATGTTTTGGGCAGATAAAGAAAAAGGTGTGTCTAAAAACTTCTGGCTTAGGGCAACAGGTTGGTATACTGTAGCATTAGCAGATATTCTTGAAATGATTTTAGATAAAGGTTCAGATAAATATAAATCAATTTCAGATCAATTTATAGAAACTATAGATGGATTGTTAAAATACCAAGATGTTTCTGGTATGTGGTATCAAGTAATTGATAAAACTGATATTAAAGATAATTATCTTGAAACGAGTGGAACAGCTATGATTGCCTATGCTATTTTAAAAGGAGTTCGTTTAGGAATTTTATCTGAAAAATATTTAGTAATTGGTAAAAAAGCATTTGATGGTATATGCAATAAATATTTAACTAATAGAAATGGTGATTTAAACTTAGGAGGAATATGTCTTGTTGCTGGTTTAGGTCCGGAAAACAATAAAAGAAGAGATGGTAGTATTAAATATTATTTAAGTGAACCGATTGTAGAAAACGATGCAAAAGGTGTAGGACCTCTTTTGCTTGCATATACTGAAATAAGAAGACTTTAGGAGAAACTAAAAAATAATACTGAATTCTTTCATTTGAAATTCGCTTAAAATTTGAGAATTAGAGTTTCTTCTAAATAAAAAAGAGATAAACATTTAAATGTTTATCTCTTTTGCTTTTACTTAGGATTTATTTATTAAAATCTGTTAAGATTTGTTCAATTTGAAGTTTTTCTGATTCGGTTTTATATTTTTTTATACCATCCGCTGGAGATAATTTTCCTATTATTACTTCAGAAGCTACTTCAACTCTTAGTTTATCTATAGATCCATAATTTTGTGTGTATGCCTTTGAAGCTGGGAATATAGATAATTGTTCATACTTTTCATTGAAAACTGAAACGACTTCTTCTATTTTTGGATCAACTGGAACTATTGGATCATCATTAAATGGTAGTATTGTATTATCAGCTGAAAACCATACTTTATCAAGCAATTGTTCAGGATTATTCAATTGTGGTTTCATTACAGTTTTTCCATCAGAACCTTTTTCCCAGTGTGTATCTTCAGCACCAAAACAAAATAATGTTTGGCCTTCTCCACCATCATGCATGTATTCAAGTAGATATTTAAATACACCATCAGGGTCTTCACATTTAGCAGTAATTGCAGTTACTAATGGAGCTCTATTTAGATTGTAACTTTCTTTAATTGAAGGCAAAGCAGTTAATGTAGCTTTTTCATCTGACTGCTGTTTTGTAGTATTTTCTAAACGAGTTACCCAATAATTATTCCAATAAGGGAAAATACCTGCTTTACTTGCAGTAAATTTATCTCTACAAGTTGATGTTTCATTTGTAAAGATTTCGCTATCAATTAATTTATCTTTATAAGCTTTTGCCATTCTTTCTAAGGCAGTTTCAAAATTATCCTCTGCAAAACCATCAATCCATTTTCCATCAACTTGAGTAAAGTCAGGAGAAGAATCCCAGAAGAAATCTCTTAAATACATTAATTGTATTTTATCTTCAGCACTTAAAACTGCTGTAAATGGAATAGTATCTTTTTTACCATTTTTATCTGGATCTTTATCTCTGAAAGCTTCCATTAGTGAATAATATTCTTCATAATTTTTAGGAGCTTCAAGTCCTAAATTATCAAGCCAATCTTGTCTCACATAACTTACAACCCCACCACCTGTTTGAAGAGGTACACCATAAAGTTTATCTTCAACTCTTATAGCATCAAGATAGCTTTCATCTATTTTGCTTAAAATATCAGAACCTTTAACCATATTGTCAACATCGATTAATGCTCCTTCAGAAGCATATTTTACATAGTTTTGTTCTGAAATTTCTATAACATCTGGCACATCATTACCAGAAGCAAAAACAACATTCATTCTATCATAGTATTGATTATGCTCAGGTTGTATGAGTTCTAACTCAATCCCAGTAGATTCTTTGAATGCATCTTCTATTTGCTTCTGTCCTTGTTCTTCTTTTATGAAGGTATCAACAAATAGAGTGATTTTTTCTGGTTTATCCCCAGTCTTGCTTTCTGAACCATTCTCTGTTCCCTCATCTTTAGAATCACCACATGAAACAATACTAAGAATCATAGAAGTAACTAATAAAAGTAGTAAAAATTTTTTGATAAAATTAGTTTTCATAATAAATCCTCTCCTTAACATTATTATTTATAATATATGTTATTCTTTAGGAATAAAAAATTTGATTTTTAACACTTAATATTGAAAACTACTATAGCAATGTGATTAGGTTATTTAAGAGTTAAAATTAATTATTATTCCTTAATAGCACCCAAGCTTAAACCAGTCACGAAGTATTTTTGAATAAATGGATAAATTATCATAATAGGTAATATAGAAACAACTATAACAGCACTTTTTAATGTATTTGCTCCAACAATTATATCGGAAGTTGGACCTGTATCATCAGTAAGAACCAATTCACGAAGTTTTACTTGAAAATTGTGTAATTTAGACTCATTTATGTACATAATAAAGTGGAAAAAATCATTCCAATATAATACAAAATAGAATAAACCTATTGCTGCAATTGCGGGTTTTGACATGGGAAGAATTATTTTAAAGAATATACCCATTGGACTACATCCGTCAATTTCAGCAGATTCTGAGATGCTTGGAGATATATCGTTAAAGAAATTTCTCAAAAGAATTAAGTAATATGGGTTAACTAATAAAGTTAATATAACAGCCCATGTGCTATCAGTTAAGTGTATTTTATTAACAACCATATAAGTTGGTATTAAGCCACCATTAAAAATCATTGTAAATAATATCATATACATGAAAAATTTTCTACCAGGCATATCTTTTTTTGTTAAGACAAATGCAGCCATAGTAGTAAAGAGTAATGCCAATGAAGTACCGATTACTGTAGTATAAACAGATACACCGAAAGCTCGTGATAGATTTTTTATTTTTACAATTCTTAGATATGCATCAAATGATATACTATCTGGTATAAGATTAAAATCATAACCACCTTTTACATCAAGAGAGTCTACAAATACCTTAAGTAATGGTAATACCATAATTAGCATAGTCAAAGTCATGAAAATATAGTTAAATATATTAAATGAGGTTCGTGAAAATATTATAGGTAATATTTTCGACTCATTATTTTTTTTGGCAAAATTAGACATTTAGTATCCCCTCCTTTTTATATAACGCTTTCACCACGGATGCGTTTACTCATATAACTTGTAAATAGAACTAATATTGTTGTGATTATTGATTTAAATAGACCAACTGCTGTAGCATAATCATAATCACCTTGAAGAAGTCCAACTCTATATGTATATGTTCCTAAAACATCTGAAACATTATATACTAACGGGTTATAGAAAACAAATACTGAATGGAAAAGATTCATAACTTTTGCCATTTCAAGTATAAGAACTGTTAAAATAACAACCATAATAGATGGGAGTGTTATGTGGATTGCTTGTTTAATTTTACCTGCACCATCTATTTCAGCAGCTTCATATAAATCAGGATTAATATTTGCTAATGCAGCTAAAAATATTATAGTTGCATAACCTGTATCTTTCCATCTTAGTATACCCAAAAATATTGGTCGCCACCATTCCTCTTTAACTAAAAAATATACCTTTTCTCCACCTAATTTATCAATTACTGCATTTACTATACCAAAGTTTTCTGATAGTAAAAGTGTAAAAATAGCGGCTACAACAACCCATGATAAAAAGTGAGGTATATAAATCATAGTTTGAATAAATTTCTTATAGATTTTTACTCTTATTTCATTTAATAATAGTGCAAATCCAACGGTTATAACCATATTAAGAAAAATATTAAATAAGCTTAAGATCAGAGTATTTTTGAATGCAATCCAAAAATCACTAGTTTCAAATAATCTTTGAAAATTATCTAATCCTATAAATTCAAGATCTCCAAAAATCCCCATGTCAAAGAAAGAATATGCTATACCAAGCATTGGGAGATAATGGAATATAACGAAAAAAATAATAGTAGGTAATAACATCAAATAAAAGTATCTGTATTTGTAAAGTCTTTTAACAATTAAAGATTGCTCTTTTTTTTCTGGAGGTTCAACATCATTTTTTAAGTTAGGTAAATTCTTTTTATTTGCTAGTTCCAATTATTTCACTCCTTTTTTAAAAATTTAAACTTTAAAAGTAAATTATCATTCTATTAAAAATATAAGTTGAATGATTATTGTTTATTTAAATAGTACTTATAAAATACAAAATTTTCGCGTAAAGCTTTATTTAATTATTGTTTAGTTTGCTAAAATATAAAAGAGGCAATTTTTGATTTGGGAATCAATTTATGATATTTTTAAATAAAAGTATAAATATTAAAACAAAAAAATATTTATAATAACATATATCGGTAAAACATCCTAAAATAGCTTGTGAGACATTAAAATACAAATATATGGATAAATATATATATATTAAATTATTAGTTATTTTTTGTTTTT
>JBDMZA010000238.1:0-3242 GCA_039770155.1 Clostridiales bacterium | reverse complement strand
TTTTCAAGTGATATAAATTCATCAGGATTTCTAGGACCTGGTCTTGGATCAAACATTTTGCGTTCCCATACAATTGTCATAAAATAATTTTTGGAATCAGTGTAGTTATCAGATAGTATTTTTGCCATTAAGGCATCACCACCACCACCAGCTGCAATAAATAATCTATTCATTAGAATAATCCTTCCTCTACTAGTTTTTCAAAATAATATGTTTGATTTGAAAATATTAAAAAATATGCATAATCAGGCATTATCTTTTTTGATAATAAGTATTTCTTTTTAAAATCATTGTAACTTCCAATATTCCAAAAGAATAATGATACAGGTTTATTCATGCTCATTATATCTGCAACATTTAATAGGGATATATTAAAAGCTAAATCAGATTTTGAATGTATATCTTTTGGAAGTTTGGAACTATCATAATAATGAATAATAAATTCATCAATGCTTTTGGCAAGTATCTTGTAATCATGTCCATCATTAATAATTATTCCTTGATTTAAAGATTTAATTGGTTCAATATCAAGCTCAATTGAAAAATTAATATCTTCTGAAATTCCACTTCTAATATCATCTACAAAATCTTTAATGTTTTCACATTTCCATTGAGTCCAATTTTTAAATTCTATTATATCATTTCTTATATTTTCAACATTTAAATCCCTTCCAAAAGTCTTTTTATATTTTTTATTGCAATCATCACATAAACAAGTAATTCCCATTTTTGTAAAAGGTATATATCTTAAGAAAGGTAGGAAGAAGCTATCATTATTATATTTAGTATATATTTCAGTGAATAAATTTCTTAAAAGCTCTTTGTATTCATTTTTATTCGGGCATATTATTCCAGGCATTACTATTTTATATTCGTTAACTACAAAATAACTTTCTTCGGTTATTGAGTTATCATAAAGGCAAGGAACACCAAAAAGTTTTTTTATATCATATTCAGCACACAATTTTATGATTTCATTGAAATATGATACATAGGCTTTATTTATTCTCCAATTTTTATATTTTGAATCGATGTTCATATATAAAACTCCAAAAATATCTTTAACATCAACAATTAGTGAATCAATTTTTTCAAGAGGTAGGGAAGAGATTATTTTTAAATGCTCAATACCCAGAAAATCAGGATTTAAATAGTGTTGAGGTAGTATAATACCTATCTTAGGCTTCATTTTTATTTAACACCTTTTCTATAATATATTCTAAATTATATACTTTATCATTAAGGATCAAAATTTCTTCACCATGTTCTTCCCATCTTATAAGTTGATGTTCGAGAAGTTTTGTAACTGATTGGATAATTATAATTCTAGATAAATTTAGTTTTGTAGTCATATGGTCTACTGAAGCCCTTTTTTTAAGTATTAATAAATTCAGTATTTGTTGAATTACTAAAGACTCAGATATGATTTTATCTATTTGATTTACTTTATCTGAAAAACTTCCGCTTTTTTCATGTTCTTCATTTATAAATAGAGTTTTATCTCTTTTTGGGTCTCTTTCATACTCTGTTATGTACCATATAATTATTCTTAAGCATATCCTTATACAATTTTCTGTATCAAATATTGTAATTTCTGATTTTAAACTGTTATGCCTAATTTTATTTGCTATAACTCTTAAAAAATGAACTCCAGTAGCAATTTCATTTGGAATTTTACCATTGGAAACAAGTTTTTCTATCATTGCTTCTAATGTACCAGTTTGTTTGTTATAAATTCCTATGTAGATTTTCCTAACTAAGTTTTCTAATATGCTACAGAACTGTATAATAGGTTCTTTTTCTTTTTGCTCATAAAAATTATATAATGCTTTTTCATATTCGTTGGAATCATTTCCTATATATTCTTTCAGCACCTCAAATTGTGAGTTTGATAGTTTTATATTATAAGGCATAAAAACCCTCCATTATAATTGATTCAAATTCTTTTGAACTAACATTAATTTTAGTTGCAACTTTGTCTTTTATACCCTTAGTTAAGTCGATTTTGAAACTATTAAGAGAAATATTACCAATATCCCATGAAAAGATATCACTGTGCAATAAAGTTAATGCAGCAGTAAGATCGTGAGGAAATGCATTTTTCCCCCTTATTAAAGCTAAATCCAGATATCTTTTACATAAATTTCTGAAAAATCTTACTTTTTCTTTTTCGTCTTCATTGAAATCAGAAATAGTATTACTTAAGAAATATTGTCTTGTAACATCTAAAGGTATCATGTTAATAGGGCAGGTAGAATAACTAAAAACTTCTATAGCAGAATTCTCATCAATTCCAATATTAAATTCTCCACCTTTGTAATTGGCTTTCACATTTCTTAAACCACCCATTATAGTTATTTTAAGGGGCTTTTTTTTAATTTCTTTTAAAAATCTTGCCAAAATAGTACATGGAGCTAAAGAAATAATTTCATATTCCTTATTATTTATATCACTGAATATTTCATCAAATTTTTTTAAAGATTTATTTCCAATAGATTTGCCTTCAATAAAGTCACCCATTGCATCGTGTCCGTGTACATTTGCTAACTGATGATATTTTTGGGGTATGGTATCTGTTAAATATACTGGGATATCCATTCTTCCAAGATTTTTTAAAATTTTAATCATATTTCTTGTTACCTGATAAACAGAATGGTTTCCTGCCACTGGAATTGTCCCAATAATATTTATTTTACTTTGATTTAGAAGCCAAACTATAGCAAGGGCATCATCTAATCCAGGATCACTAAATATAAGTACATTTTTTGTATTTTCATGCATATTAATCACCAACCTATTATTTATCTTTCCACAGACCATTTTTTATAAACACTATTAATCCACAAAGGCCCATAGATACTATTAACATAAGTGTTGCTATATAAGATATTGACTTCACAGATAGAAAGTTGCCTTTTATATCATCAGTAAATACATTTAGAACACTCCATGCATCTGCTGCTGTAGAAACCATTACAAAAGCTGTTGTTGCAAGAATTATAACCATGTTAAATCTATTTTGCTTTTTGTTTTCGGTTTCCTTTTTTATTTCATTTTCATTATGATACTCCATTTCAATCATTGCTGAAAGCATAGATAGTTCTGAATGTAATTCACCCATTAATTCTTCAATTTGCAAATTTTTTCTGATCATTTCATATAGTTTAGAGTGATGAGTTACATTGGTTACATGTCTAAATGAACATCTTAAATTAAACATTATCATTTTTTCTTTTAATTTA
>JBDMZA010000237.1:0-2602 GCA_039770155.1 Clostridiales bacterium | reverse complement strand
TTTCATGTGAAATTAAAATATATGATTACAAAAAATATAATTATATGACATTTAAAGTTGAAAATTGCAAGATAAAGTCAAAAACAAAAAAATGTTTTTATAGTAAATATAAAATTAAATTAGGTGATTTTAGCAAAATGATTTTGATGAATTTTCTGAAATTGTGGATGTTTTTTATTCTTTTGTAAGAATGTATAGAAAAACATTGGATTTTAGTATGTCTTTCAATAAGATATTTAACAATTTCATAAAACATAATAAAAATAATTTTTTTTATAGTGACAATTTATCATTAATATCTTTTTATAATACTATTTTTAGAGTAGACAAAAAATGTGAAGTAAGTAAATATCTTAGGAATAAAATTAGAAATATAGAATTAGCATTTAATGTAAATAATTATGATTTATATAATCAATTTTCTTGTAATAGTATTGAGGATTCAATAGATATGCTATTAAATTTATGGATTCTCTAAATATCCAAAAGGTCATATTTCCTAGGTTTTTGTCAGTAAAAGATATGAAATTATGTATAAAAAATAGTAAAGATTGTAAATTCAAATCCTTTTTATTGAATACAAAATGTGGGTTTTAAGGAGGTTATTGTAATAATGTACATTGGCAATATAATAGAATGACATGTAATATACCTTTTAAAATTGTTGGTAATACTCAACAGTTAGATGAAATTATTTATGGGAGCTTTAATGATATATTAAATAGTAAAAATAGTATGAAGAAGAAATTTAAATTTTCAAATAAATTTGCTAAGACTGGTTGTGGAATGTGTAAAATAAGAGAATTAATAGAAATAGGAATAAATTATTTTAAAATTGTTGGAAGAGGAAAGAAACTTAATGAATTAATACAGGATGTTAAAAAAGTAAAAAAGGCAATAATATTAACTGAGAAATATAATAACAATTTACTGTATGAAAAAGGCATTAAGAAAAAGTTTTTTTATAATAATTGTCCTGTAGAAAATTGTTATTATAAAAATTAATTAAATATAGCAATATTTGTTTTGTATAATCTCGTATAAATATTCTTGTACTAAACTGGAGATGTTATATTATGGATAATATATTAAAAAACAAAATATTGAGTAAAGAGGAAGTATTACAAAATGGTGTTAATTTTGATGAGTATACAATATATGCGTAGAGGTCAGGTGAAAGGGAAAAGAAAAGTATGGCATTCAAATGGAAAACTTAAGTTAATAGGTGAATCTGAATTTGGTAATTACATTTCATACAAGGAATGGAATGAAGATGGTGTTTTAATAAATGAATTAAATCAAGCAGATGAAGAAACAATAAATCATATAAAAATATTGGGAAAACAGTATGAAACAAAATTTGGTAGCAAAGATTAAAAAAATACAATTTAGTAATTATAAAATTCTGGTGTAAAAGCTAGGATTTTTATATTTAACTTAATCAAACAGCACTTTTGATATATTTATCTAATAAAGAAGTATCATTTAACATAATTTGTAATGTCCTTCTTGTTGGTGTACTTGGTTTATTAGTTCCTGCTTCCCAAGCTTCTACAGCTTTTTTGGTAACACCTAAAAATTCAGCAAAACTGGCTTGAGATAAATTTAAAGTCTCTCTAATTTTTTTAATTTCATTAGAGGTAAAATCAGGAATCGGAACTATTTTTACAATTCTTCTTTTGGTATTTGTGTTATTGCCTTTTTCATACTCTATAGCTTCATTAAGGCTTTTTACTAAGCTATCAAATAATTCACTCATAAACTCACTTCCTCTTTTTATTTAACTCATTAAGAAGAGTATCAACTAAACTTTTAATAATTTTTTTCTCATCACTTGATAAATCAATTTTATCTTTTTTGGAATAAGCAGTTAAGAAATAGATTTTCTCATGAATAATAAAATCAATATATAAAGTTCTCAAACCACCACGTTTTCCGGAATTTTTTGTTTTCCATCTTAATTTTCTTACTCCACCAGTACCTTGAATCATATCTCCAGCTTCTGTATTTTTGAGTAAAAATATTTCTAATTCTCTGAGGTCATCATCATTTAGGCCACTATCTTTCCATTGCTTTTGAAATTCTGATAAATATATAAATTTTCTTTGCAAATTATCTCCCCTCTCTTTATTATACCCTATTTAATAGGGTGTATCAAGGTCTAAATATATTTACTAAATTGATTAAATATAATATGCTAAATATAATAAATCATAGTGTGAATTTATATATATTGTATTATTTAGTAAATACAAGACTTGCTAAAGATATGTTATATTCAATCCCAATAAATGGTTTAGCTCATTTATATAATCACAATCTCAACCCGACACCCCCAAATTTTTAGGGTCGTTTTATAAAAAGGTTTCGCGTTTTTCTATGCTAACGAGCATCTACTCCCACGTTGAAACGGTCAGTTTGATAGTGCATTCTGGCTAGACTGCGGGCGGTACAGCGGATTTGAGTAAAATTTTTTAAGGTACATTATTGGATTTTATAGAGGTAAATTTTATAAGAGGGGGGTACTTTTTGGCAAAAGTAAGGGGTTTTGTGTTATTTTATAGAAACTTATGTATCAAGACCTCCCTTTTGATTTTGAATA
>JBDMZA010000236.1:0-2663 GCA_039770155.1 Clostridiales bacterium | reverse complement strand
CATTGTGATGTCCCATTTTCCTAAGTAAATAGGGATTTACTTAATTTGTTTTTCAAGGGATTTTTAGAGGTAGGTACGCACTAAAAATGCCTTAATTTTATTTATTAAATTAAGGTATTTTATAGACTTGAAAGATTTGATATACTAATCATGTGGTGTGGTTAGCATAGTCTAATCTTGTAATGGCTCTCTATTTGCAGTAGAGGGCTATTACTCTATAAATACCATCATTTGCTTTTGATTTAAGAAGTTACTTTTGTTCAAGATCTGATTCTATTTTTTTTAATCCAATGTCTAAAGCTTCATTTAGAAGTAATTGTTTTCTTCGATTGGTATCATCTAAGTAAATAACTTTTTTTAACAATTTACTGTTTTCTTCAGTTAAATAAATTGTTGTTTTTACTTTTTTCATAAATATTACACTCCTTTGTTAACTTCTCAAAAATATTATATATCAAAATACGGTATTATCAAAATTGGATTTTGCGGTAAAATATAGATTTATTATTTAAAATATTGAATTAAAGCAATTAGACTTTAATTTACTAATATTTCTAATTTTAATGTATTAGTATTATTTTTTCATGAACTATATTTACATTATCATACAACTAACAATAAAAAACTATTCACAAATATATAAGTTTACTACACAAAAAAAACTACACAGCATTTTCTGTGTAGTTTTTTTGTGTAGTAAAGTCAGATTTTTAAAAACTTTGATTAGCAAAAATATTGTTACTTTACAGTATTTAGTTATATTTGGTTATATAAAGTTCTTAATGAATCATAATTTTTACATATTGGTTGTGAGAGAATATCATATATATTACCACAATATATTTCACCATGATCAATATGATTTTTATGTAATCTTAAACCAATGGTTTTACTTAAAGATTTTCCATCATCTGAATATGCTAATGTACATATTTCATTGAAAAATACACCATCAAGAGCTAACTCTTCAAGGTAGTCTATTAATGAAAATAATAGCTTTTTGAAAGCGTATTTTTTACGATGATCTTCTTTTAAACAAATACTACTAAAATATACATTATAAACACCAGGTACTAGTACAGCTATCTTATCAGCTGTAAGCTCATTATCAAAAAGTTCACCATTTTTAGCTTTTTCAAAAATATCATCAAATAAAGGTTCAAGACTCCAATAACCAATCATATTGTTATTTTCGTCAAGTAAAATTCTTCGATTTTCTGGATGTTTACTAATCATTAAAGTCAATTGTTCTATTTCTCCATTATGTTCAGGTGTTAGATCATCAATTACTTCATAATTAAGTTTGGTTGCCTCGATTACATAGTCTTTGATAGTCCAACCTATTTCCATTAAATCAAATATACTTAATACTTTTAAACCATCATTTGGTATTTTTATATTTGACTCTATTCTGTTTAAATCACTATTTAAATATTGATTATTAAACCATCTTGAGAAAATTTTTAAATTTGAGTAACATAAATCAGAAACTTCTTTGATTTGTAGGATATTTGTATTTTCATTATAACTCATATTAGATATAGCTTTCATAGATACTGAAACATTTTGTGGTAGTATTCCTTTAGCAAAAAGTTTATCAATACAAATCGTATTATTTACATGATTTTTTATATTTTCTAACTTTGCTAATATTCTGCAAATTCTATTATTGATTTCATTTGTAACTATACACATAATATCAGGTTCGGTTTTCATAATAGATATTGCACTTGTATATAAGCTTTTTATTTTTTTAGCATAGTCTTCTTTTATATTAGAATCTAATGATCTAATTTGATATAAATATACTTGATTTGATATTTTACTTTTTACAAATTTTGATATAACAATCCATGAGATATTTTCTATATCATCAAAATGTTTTTTTACATAGATTTTTTCTTCATCAGATAAAAATTGCTGAAAGTAATCTAAAAGTATATTTTTTTTTATTGAGTCTAATTTTGTTTCTTCAACTATAATTTTTGTTAATGTTTTAGCAGCTGCGTATCCAATATATTTATGTTTTCTATTTAATAATGTATAGTTATAATAAATATTTTCGCTTACATTATATTTTTTATAGGTTTTACCTGATATTCTTAATTTTAATATTTTAACAAGTATTGATTCAATAAAATCTGCTATAATTTTTGATCTATCCATTAAAACACTCCTATGTTTAAAATAAATTTTAAAAAATCCTATCCAGAAGAATCTTCTTTTTTATTTTTTTTTAAAAAACCTATTAAAAAATTTTTCTTTGGTTGTTTTAATTGTTTTAATAAACTTTGACTATCTCTTAATAAGATCTGGCTATTTTCTATTAATTTTGCCTGAGTTTCTATATGTTTATTTTTAATGTCAACTTCATTTTCTAAATGCTTAATTCTGTCTTGTAAACTTGAAATAAATGATTCTTGCAAATTAGTTAGTGCATTTATATTAGTATTTAATGTTTCAGGCTGATTTATTTGAGTTTCTTTGAAATGTTTTTTTAGAATTTCTAAACCTTTTATTTTTAAGTATTTGGTATTTTTTATCTTTTTTATAAAAGGTTCTAATTCTTTATAAACTTCTTTATCTTTAAGTTTATTATATATTGTTGTGTGAGAAACTTGTAGTTTTTTTGCTGCCTCATATATACTAATATAATCTTCCAT
>JBDMZA010000235.1:0-4567 GCA_039770155.1 Clostridiales bacterium | reverse complement strand
ATTAACAAAAAGTTTGATTATTGTATTAATTGTATTTGTTTTGTATGGAATCAGTTTTTCATTTCCTATATATGCAAATGATTCAGATGTTGATTCATATAATAATTTAGAACATGATGAATTTGACTTAAATGATATGAATCTGATAAATCAGGATGAATTAATTGTAAAGTACAAAGAAGGAGTTAATGATAAAGAGAAGGAGAAAATTCGTGATAATGATAATCTAGATGTTGTAAGTGAAGTTAAAAATTCAACTGAATTGTTAGAAATAAAAAAAGAAAACCAAAACATAAATGAGGTTATTTCTAATTTAGAAAAAAATAAAAAAATTGAGTATGTAGAACCAAACTATAAGAGATTTTTAAACTACAAAGTAAGTGATGAATACATTGAGAATCAATGGTCAATTGATAATACCAATGCTAAAAAGGCTTGGAAGTTAATAGAGAAAACTGAAAATTTAAAAGAAGTTAAAGTAGCAGTTATTGATACAGGTATGAATTTAAATCATGAAGATTTAAAAGGTAAAATTTCAGATGACGGTTATGATTACTTTGATAATGACAGTAATCCTGAAAATACAGATGGGACTATTCATGCTACTCACGTGGCTGGTATTATTGCTGCAAATTCTGATAACAAAATTGGAATATCCGGTTTGGCTGGAAAAGCTCCCGTGAAAATTATGCCTATAAGAGTTCTTGGATATAACAATCAAAGTGATGAAGAATATTTATCGTCTATTGATTTTATTATTGCAAAAGGTATATATCATGCTGCTGATAATAATGCTGATATAATTAATATGAGTTTGCATAGCCCTGCATTGAGCAATGTTTTAAAAGATGCAGTAGAATATGCACTTGATAAAGGTGTTATTGTAATTGCAGCTGCCGGAAATAATAATAATGATACAAAATTAGTTCAGCCATGTTCTATTCCAGGAGTAATATCTGTTTCAGCTACAGATTATCAAAATGAACCTGCCGAATTTACTAATTATGGGAATGAAGTAGATTTAGCAGCACCTGGAGTAAGTATCTTAAGTACAATTTCTGGAAATGAATATAAGTATTTAGATGGAACTTCTATGGCTTCACCAGCTACTTGTGCTTTAGCAGCTGTTATTAAGTCTATGCATCCGGAATATACACCAAATCAAGTTGAAGATATTATGTGTAAATCATCAAAAGATATAGGTGAAAAAGGTAAAGATGAGAAATTTGGATATGGTCTTATTGACTTTTATAAAGCTTTAAAAACTAAACCATCTAAAAATAAAGTAAGTTTTAGGGATAATGTTTCTAAGGAGAGGGTTTTTAATAATGCTGAATTGTCTGTTAAATTTCAAGAACCCGAAAATTTGAATTCCATGGAAATTTACATTGATAATATTCTTGTCGAAAAGAAAACAGAAGTTAAAAATAAAGCTGTTATAAAGTTTAATGTTAATACAAAAGATTTTAAAGATGGTATAAAAAAAGTCAAAGTAATAGCAAAAGATAATAATGAAAATAAGTATACTGACTATACAAAAATCAACATAGTAAACGAAGTTAACAATAGTGTAAGAGTAAGGATAACAGATGATGGATACCCGATAAAATATAAGACAGTTTTTCTCTATGGTAAAGATAAAAAGAAGAAAGATGACGAATTTGATATAAAATTTTCATACTTGACTGATGAGGATGGATATGTAGACATTCCTGAAAATGTTATGAAAAATATTTCTAAAAATTATGTTTTATGTGCAGATGATTATGAAAAAATGTTACCATCAAGTATATATTCATTTTTTAATGAAAATAGCTTTGGTTTTGTTAAAGAAATGAATAGCTATGGAGTAGTTTTAATTGATATAAAAGATTTTATACATGTAAATAGAGATCTTTTACAGGGAGAGACCAGTTCAGAAACTTTTGGATTTTTAGAATTAAAAAATGGAGAAACATTTGAAAAATTTCCATTAATATTAGATAAAAATGAAGGTTTTGAAGATGATAGTATCAAAGAGCCTGAGTTGCTTGTTCCAAAAGATGTTTATTCTACTGTTCTTGCAGCTAAAACGCAAGAGAAAGACGAAGAAAATTATTATATGATAAATAATAAACATGTTAGTTTAAATCAAGAGGATATTAATATAGATTTTAGTAAGAACAATTTATCTCAAATGAATTTTAATTATATTGATTCAGATAAAAATAATAATGAAGAAAAACGATTTATCCTTCAATACTTAAATGATTTAGTAATTTTAGATTTCCCTTATGAAAAAGATGGAAATAATATTGTTAATGTGTCTCCAGGTGAGTATATACCTAATTGTTCTTTAATGGGCATAAATGGAACCTCTGTAAGTGTGTCACAATATTCTGGAGAAACTATAAATGTTAATGATAAATTAACTAAAGTAAACTTTGGAGGAGATTTAAAAGGTCATGTAGGTATAGATAATACAACTTATAAAAGAGGTTCCTCAATTACTTTTAAGCCTGATATAACCGATTTTTTTAATAATAAACTTATCACAGCTTTAAAGATAGATTTCAATAATTTAATAAGTGAAGAACTAAAAAATAATTTGATAAATAAATTTAAAAATTTAAATAATACAGATAAATTTAAAGATTTGATATTAGATAATCAAGAATTCTCAGATTCAAAATCTTTATTAAATTTTAAAATTTATGATTCTAAAGGAAATATGGTTTATGAGACTGGTCACAATTATATTTCAGATATACTCCCAGCTGAAATACCTTTTGATTTAAAATGTGGAAAATATAAAGGAGAGATTACTACTACATATCCGATAGATTCATCTTCAGAAGTGTTTTTTAGAATTGAGTAGTTTTTAGAAAGAATGTAAGAATTTAATTGTAATTCAAATATAAAATTTAATATTTTCTTTTTTTGGGAGTAAAAAGCTGTATTCATTTTATACAAGTGAGCTAAAAACTTTTTACTCTCAAATTATCTTTAAGATATTCACTTTATTTAAATTTTTCTGGTTATAACATTTTTTGGGGGAGGCTTTCTATATCCACCTAATGATACTGAAATTAAAGGGTTTTGTAACCAGTTTTCATAATTATGATTTGAATAAGTACACATGCTATAATACTAAGATTTACAGATTCTATAGAACCATGAAAATATTGTGTATCAAAAAGATGTTTATCCATTCTTTGCATTAATCTATCAATTGTTTATAAGGCATAATCAAAAATTTCATAAGACAACTTTTTCTGAAAATACCGATGCTTTAATGGATTTTTTTAAAAAGTTGACTAGTTTATTTTTTGATTCTGCCTAATAGATGTATGACATATGTGTTTATATAAACATTTAATTATTTTTTACATGTACATTTGGAAAAGATAAAGTTATTTTAAAACCTTCAATACCATCTGAGCATGTATCTATTTCAATTTTTAATTGTTCAGATATTTTTTTTAGAAAATATAAACCCATTCCAGTAGAATTTTTTCTTTGTTTACCTACTTCTCCTGTAAATCCTTTATCAAAAATAAATGGTAAATCATATGATTTTATTCCAATGCCATTATCTTTAATAGCAAGTTTTATTTTATCATCATGACTATTATAATACGAAGAAAAATGTATAAATGAAAAGCTAGTATCTGTTTTTACATATTTAATAGAATTACTTATTATCTGTACAATCATAAATTGAAGACCTTTTTTATCTGAATAAATACTCTCTTTACTAAAATCCTTTATTATACTAATTCTTTTTTCTTGAAATAAAATTTTATAATCTTCTATTATTTCATTAAACACATTCTCTAGACATAAATTCTCGAAAAAATAATCATTACAAATTGATTTTAATCTAGCATAATATAACATACGTTCAATATTTTCTTGAATTAGCGTTCTGCTGTATTCCAATCGATTATATAAAATAGGGGATAATTCTTCTTTTCTATTATCTAAAACAAAAGTTAAAAGTCCTAAAGGATTTTTTATTTCATGTGCCCATGTTTCAACATATTCTTCATATTCTTCAATTTTATTATCTTGAAGTATTATAGTACTATTTTTTTTCCTAAGACTACTACCTACTTGAGAAAAAATGGCATTGTTATATTCAGAAAATAATTCTATAACTTTTTCCTGGTTTTCAATTATTGGATTATCTATAAACTCAGTTATAAGCTCAATCTGTTTTTCTTCTTTTCTATATAAAATATATACACATATACAAAAAATTATTATAGTACCTAATAAGGATACTGGAAAAATATAAATAAAAGATTTTGAATCTAATAGCCATAACATCAATTCAAATATCATACAGATAATTAGATATGTTATTAACCATAATTTATTTTTTAAAAATATATTTATCAATTTAATAAGCATTTTGTTTTTTCACCTATATTAGGCAGAATCAAAAAATAAACTAGTCAACTTTTTTTGAAAATTCGTTAAACCATCGATATTTTCAGAAAAAAATCGTCTTATGAAATTTTTGATTGTCCCTTAGACATCTAAAAATAAGGATGTTTTTTAATTTAGTTTTAACCTGTAACCT
>JBDMZA010000234.1:0-4117 GCA_039770155.1 Clostridiales bacterium | reverse complement strand
AAGGCAGAATCAAAAAATAAACTAGTCAACTTTTTTTGAAAATTCGTTAAACCATCGATATTTTCAGAAAAAAATTGTCTTATGAAATTTTTGATTTTTCGAGTATTAATTTGTACTATTTAGAAAGAACTTTATACAAAAATAATACTATCTCAATTATGAAATTTTATTTATAAGGAGTTAAATTTTATGTTATATGATATTGAAAAAGTATTAAAAGAAATGAATTTGCTTTATCAAAATTTTTATAAATGGTTATTTGATATGTATGATTCTGATACAGGAGGTTTTTATTATTCTAAAAGTGCAAAAGATAGTATTGAATTTTCTACAGATATTGAATCAACAGGACAAGGTCTTAATATTTTATGGAGATCAAGTTTAATTACAAATATGCCAATTAGTATAAAAAATGGATTTATTAATTTTTTTCAGAGTAGGCAAAGTACTAAAACAGGATATTTTTATGATCACCAAAATAACATGAAAAATTTTGATAGAATGGTTGCACGTGCTTTTTCATATAGTATACATTCTTTAGATATGTTTGGAGCAGTGCCATTACATCCATTACCTGGTAGCTATGGTACAAATAATTTACCAAACTACTTTCAAAATACTGATAAACTACTAAATTGGATGGAAGATAGAGACTGGAATAATTCATGGATGGCTTGTGATAATATTTCTGCAGCTTCATTTTATATCAATGAATTGACAAAAGAAGTTAAGGATAAATATGTTAGTACAATACTTTCATTCCTTAGTAGTAAACAAGATAGCGAAGGAATGTGGGGAAAAGGTACCCCATATATAAAAATTTCAGGAGCATTTAAACTATGTATTTTATATAGTAGATTGAACGTTCCCATGCCTAACGTAGATAAAATTTATAAGTATATTCTATACACCATAGCTAATGATAAGACATCACATATGTGCTTCACGAGAAATACTGTTGATTTATTAAATGTAATAAAGTCATATTTACCAAATCTTGATGAAAATGATTTATACTTAATAATTAATACAACTTATAGTAATTTAAAGAAATTTTTAAAAACCGATGGTGGTTTTTCAAGATTTATTAAAAATTCACCTAAGATGCCTAACAATGTTTTGCTAGGAAAGGGATTATCAGAAGGAGATATGAACTCAGCCACACAGGCATTAAAAATAAGAAGTTTATGTAATAGTATATTAAATAAACAAGATAAACCATTAAAAAATTTTTCAAATGATTTTATAATGCTATTAAATGATAAAAAAAATTATCAATAATCTATAATCTATAATAAAAAAAATATTTTATCTATTGTAAAATATGATAAATTACCTTATTATTAAATATACAAGAACACATACAAAATGGTAATGATAAGGAGTAGTACATATTTTCCTGATTTATAGAGAGAAGATGATTGCTGAAAATCTTCATGAAGGTAATATGGAAGTAGCCTTTGAACTGTGAACCCAAAGAAATTATTTTATAATTTCAAGTAGGCTTCAACGGAAATTTCCACCGTTAAAAGGAAAACAATATCAGATAATTATTTTAATTATTTCGTATTGGATGAGTGCAGATATTTTATATCTGAATTTAGGTGGTACCACGGATAGACTTGAATTCGCCCTAAGCAAATGTTAATTGCTTTTGGTGAATTTTTTGTTTGTGTTCAAATTTTTAGGAGGTATTACCAATGGAAAAAAAATATAATTTTGAAAAAACTGAAATTCTTATGCAAAATTTTTGGAAAGACAATAAAATTTATAAGTTTGATCAAGACAATAACAAAAATATCTATTCAATTGATACTCCCCCGCCTACAGTAAGTGGAAGTCTACATATAGGCCATATATTCTCATATACTCAAGCAGAAATGATTGCCAGATTTAAGAGAATGCAAGGATTTAACGTTTTCTACCCATTTGGTTTTGATGATAACGGACTACCAACAGAACGTCTTGTTGAAAAAGAAGAAGGTATTAATGCAAGAAACATTTTAAGAAGTGCTTTTAATAATAAATGTATTAATATTTCAAAAAAATATGAGGAAAATTTCAAAAATTTACTTCAATCGATGGGTTTTTCTGTTGATTGGTCATTACAATATGAATCCATAAGTACTTTTTCAAAAAAAATATCTCAAAAATCCTTTATAAAACTTTTTAAAGAAAAAAAAGCATATATTAAAGAATCTCCCGTTTTATGGTGTACTAAATGCCAAACATCAATAGCTCAGGCCGAATTGGACTCTATTGAAAAAGAAACACATTTTAATTATCTCGTATTTAATGTTGAAAACACTAAGTTAATAATTGCTACAACACGTCCCGAACTCCTTTATGGATGTGTCTGTCTATTTGTAAATCCAAATGATAAAAGATATACAAATTATATAGGTAAGAATGCAAAAGTTCCTTTATATAATTTTGAAATACCAATAATAGCTGATGAGAAAGTTGAAACAAATAAGGGAACAGGCATTGTTATGTGTGCAACTTTTGGTGATAATACAGATGTTTATTGGTATGAAGAATACAAATTAGATTATAGAAAAGTTATTATGCCAAATGGTAAAATTGAAAAAACAATTCCATTTATAGGTGATTTAAAGTTGAAGGATGGGAGAAATAAAATAATAGAAATTCTTAATAAAAATAATTTACTTGTAAAATCAGAAAAAATAAATCATACTTTATCTATTCATGAACGTTGTGGTACAGAAGTAGAAATTATTTTATCCAAACAATTTTATATAGATATTTTAAGCAACAAAGAAATATTTTTAAAGGCTGCAAATGATATTAATTGGTATCCTAACTATATGAAGAAAAGATATTTAGTATGGGTTGAAAACTTAAAATGGGATTGGTGTATTTCCAGACAACGTTATTTTGGAGTACCTATTCCCATTTGGTATTGTAAAGATTGCAAAAATATTATTTTACCTAATGAAAATGATTTACCCATAGATCCTATAAATAGTAAACCTAAAACTCCATGTAAATGTGGATGTAATGATTTTTTATCTGAATCTTCTGTTTTAGATACATGGGCAACATCATCCCTATCACCACAAATTAACTATAAATGGGAAGAAGAAAATGATATTTCAAACAAAATTTTCCCAATGAGTATGAGAACACAATCTCATGATATTATCAGAACCTGGACCTTCTATACGATTGTTAAAAATCTTTATCATACTGGAAAAATTCCCTGGAAAGATATTATGATTTGTGGATTTGTAATGGCCAAAAAAGGTGAAAAAATAAGTAAATCAAAAAACAACTCAGTTAATTCACCTATTAAATTAATAGAAAATCACTCAGCAGATGTTATAAGATACTGGTCTTCAAGTACTAAACTTGGTACAGATACTTCTTTCTCTGAAAATGAACTTTCCTCATCTAAGAGATTTATAAACAAATTATATAATGCTTCTAAATTTTCAATTATACACTTAAAAGACTATGATAGTAAATCAAAGCCAGAATTTATTTTACCTGTTGATAAATGGATAATCGAGCGATGCAAAGAAACAATATCATCTTCCACCAAACATCTTAATAATTATGAATTAAATTCTGCACGTTATGAAATAGATGAATTCTTTTGGAAAGATTTTTGTGATTATTACCTTGAAATAGTAAAGGAGAGATTATATCAACCAAATAAACATGGCTTCACTGAAAGAACATCTGCTCAATATACTCTATACTATATTTTATTAAATATGCTAAAACTCTATGCTATATATGTTCCCCATATGACTGAATATATATACCAAGAATATTTTAGAGAAAGAGAAAAAATAATATCTGTTCATTTATTATTATGGGATAAAATAGATTTAGCAGATAAAAAACTTATACTTTTTGGTGATAAATTAAAAAATATTATATTTAACACCAGAAAATATAAATCTGAAAAGTCAATGTCTATGAAAGCAGAAATCGAATGTTTAATTATAGAAACAGATAAAGATTATATAGATTTATTTAATAAAAGTTTAAATGATATAAAAGCATGTTGTAGAGCAAAAGAAATTGTTCTAAAAACTTAATATTTTCTTCATAAAAAAGTTTTCTTATGAAGAGTAAAGCTATTTTT
>JBDMZA010000233.1:0-2637 GCA_039770155.1 Clostridiales bacterium | reverse complement strand
TAAATATAATATTGCATTAAAATACTTTATTAATTCTGCAAAGATACTAAGTAAAAATTTAAATACAACTAATTTTAAGAAAAATATAACATATGAATATATAAATTCAAAAATTAAAATTATATTTTGTTATGAACTTTTACAGCAATTTGATAAAGCTTTAGAACATATTAATGATTTAAAACACGGTAACTTTGATCTATTAAATAAATTAAAAAATGATAAACTAAAAAATGAATTAAAAACTAAAATTATTCATATTTTAGGTCATATACAAAATGAATCTGCACTTAAAAACAGGCTTTCTAAGAATACTTTTGCAGGATATGAAATTTATTTAGCAAGAAAATATCTAAAAGTATCCTCTCAAACTAATACTATTCATAAAGTATGTGAAGGTGCAATTTTAGCTGAATTTAATGAACATAATAAAGCAGTAGAAATATATGAAGATTTATTATCTAATGATATTAAATTAAATATTCATGAAAAAAGTGAACTTTATTTTTATTTAGGCTATTCAAATTATTGTCTAAATAAAAAAGAAACAGGTGAAAAATACTATAAACTCTTTGAAGACTATTGTATAAAGTATAATCATTTAGATGGACTTTTATATACACAAATTTTTAAAATAAAACTTAATATTTACAATAAAAAATTTGCAGATATAACCTTTGATGAAATAGAATCCTGGTTAAGAAAACTCAAACTCCATTTCCCTTCACGTCATTCAAATATTTGGATAATATCTGAATGGTATAAATTAAATTATCTATTAAATAGCTATTGGTATATTAAGAATATACTGGATAAAAATTTTCCACTTATGGATGTAATTGATGATATATTATATCATTTAAAAAAATACATTGAATACGAAAATCTTACTGATTCAAAAGTTTCAAATAAATTTAACTCTACAAATGAAGCTCCACTAACAAGTTTACGTGAATATAGCTTTTATAACATTAAAATAAATTCTGTTTGTAATGTTCAAAATGATAATTCACTTGATTTAATAAGTAATAACATAGCCTCATATTTTAAAAATTTTATAGATAAAGATCTCACTCAAATATATCATGAAGTTCCAAATATTAGAGAAAACAATAATCTCCTAATATATTGTCAAAAAAATATATTTGATAAATATTCTTTTGACAAGTTAAAAAATCTAATTAAATATAATCATAAAGATAATATTAATTATATTATTTTTATAGAAGATTTAAATAAAAAATCTCAAAACTTAATTGAGAACATAAAAAATAATAATGAAGAAAAGATATTAAGAAAGCAAGGTACAAATTCTACAATCTATTTTGATAATTTCGAAGATACAATTAAAACAATTTTTATTCTTAATGTCTATGAAAAAATACGATTAAGTTTATCAGAACCAAAATTTTTATATTTATCAACAATACCTCTTACAAAAAATTATGAGGCTTATATGCTTGAACCCTTAGAAACTTTAATAGATGAATATCCTACTACTGAAGAAATAGCACCTCAATTAAGTGATATTAAATTTATAAAGCAATTAAAAAATATTGAAGATTGGCAATTATTTAGATCTAATCAAGAACTAAAAGCTGAAACTGGTGGCTTATTGTTTGAACTTTTTTGTGAATTAACAAATAATATTTTAGATAATACTAACATGAATCAATTAGCTTTTTCTTGTTTTTATAGCGATAATTTTAAAACAAATGAATATAGGGTACCTTTTTTTTACAATAACCAGTTTAATACCCAGAAAAAATTTGATAACAGGAAACCATATTCTAATACTGGAATTGAACCATATTTATCAAGAATATTTGATATTTTTGAAATGGAAGAAAAACTTTGCGAAATAAAACCATGTAATAATAATTATGATAAAGAATGTAAATATAAATATACTAATACCTTTATACACACAAATAAATCAAGAGATTTAAAATGTGATCCCTCTTCTCAAGATTATTTAGTAAATATACATAAATTAATTGCGGAGATACCTGATGATGACTTGATAGTTAATAGAAATTATTCTGTATGGCTCAAAAGAATTGTAAATAAAAATAAGACAATTAGTACAGCAGGTCTATTTATTGCTCTATTTAATAATATTGATGAAAATAGTATAAAAAACTTATGTAATAAAAATAATGCTGTCCATGACAATTTCATAGATAAAATTATGAATACACCAACTAATAAATTTATTTTTTCTAAATCATACATAAACAATAATGATATTGTATATAGTAAATATGACACAATTAAAAATTTTCAAATACTTTTATCCTCAACATATAGAAATTATAACAATTACAAAGAAAAAAAAGAATATGCAGATACTGTAAATGATTTAGATATATTACTTAAAGACTATAAAACCTATTTATATAAAATTGAAAATAATATACATGTTGATAATGAAATACTAAATAATGCAATAAATAGGATAAGGCAAATTTTTGATAAGCATAGTCTAGATATATAAATATCCAAATGATAAATTCTCTATTAAAGTACATAAATCATTATGATCTGTGAGAATTTTATTAGTTAATTGACAATTATCAAAAGGCTTAAAGGAAAACAATCTTTATATATTTATAATTTATTTAAGCAATAAGAAAT
>JBDMZA010000232.1:0-3550 GCA_039770155.1 Clostridiales bacterium | reverse complement strand
GGTTAATATCTTTAAGACTTTTTAAAATATTATTTTCAATTTTTTCACGAAAATAAGCACACGCTTTTTTAATTCTTTCATTTAATTTTTTATTATTTTCAATATCTTGGTCAAATTCCAAAATCTTCTCAATTTGAGTCTCAAATTTCTTTGAAACTATTATTAAATCATTGTTTATTAAGTTTAGTATTTTATCAGCAACATCATAAAAACTCTGTTGCAAGCTTCCTTTATTTTCTCTATATATTTTAAGACAATAACCAAATAGTCTAGCAATGTTGCTGAATTCAAATAAATCTAAAAGAAGTATTTTCTGGTATTCATATTTTGATTTTTCTAATAACAATCTATCAGGAGTATCTAAACCTATTTTATTCGTAAAGTCCGTTACAATTTTATCATTAATAATACATTCAGAAGATATTTTGGAATTTAAAAATAATCCCTCCAGAGTTTTACATCTACTAAGAGCTACATATACTTGACCATGGCTAAAAGCATTTTTCGCATCAATAATTGCCTTTTCGAATGTTAAGCCTTGACTCTTATGAATAGTTATAGACCATGCAAGTCTTAATGGAAATTGAGTAAATCTTCCTTCAACTTTTGATTCTATTTCTTTATTCTCATTATTTATAGTGTATTTAATATTTTCCCATTCTACTGGAGTTACCTCTATATAATCATTCTCATTTTCACATTTAACATAAATTATATTATCTTTAATATTTTCTATCTTCCCAATTTTTCCATTATAAAATAATTTTTCAGCGGAAGTATCATTCTTTACAAACATTACTTGTGCACCCTTTTTAAAAGATAAAGTATATTCAATAGGATATGAGTTTTCTGGGAAATTACCTTCAATCTCTGCTTCAAAAATAAATTCATCAGTTTTCAATTGTTTTAATTTAAAGCCATTTATTTTCTGAGCTTTACTATTATGAGTTGTTAAAATAATATATCCTTCTGGTACATCTTTTGTAAATTTTTCTTCAAATCTTTTATTTATTTTATTTAGTGTATCTGCACTTAATTCATTATTTCTAACCTTATTTAGTAAATCAATAAAATAATCATCCTTCTGTCTATAAATATGTTTTAATTCTACACAAATACATTGAGTACTCTTTAAGGCTCTACTACTAAAGAAATACATATTATCATAGTATGATTTTAAAATTTCCCATTCTGAATCTCTTACAACTGGAGATAATTGTTGAAGATCTCCAATCATAAGTAATTGAACACCACCAAAAAATTTATCTTTTTCTTTATAGCGTCTAAGTACTTCATCAATTCCATCAAGTAAATCTGCTCTTACCATACTTATTTCATCTATAACAAGTAAATCAAGACTTTTAATTATATCAATCTTTGTAATGTTAAATTTATAATTATTCCTCTTAAAAGCATTTTCAGATTTATTTTCATTATCTAAAGGAATTTGTGGACCAAAAGGAAGTTGAAAAAAAGAATGAATTGTTACCCCTCCAGCATTTATAGCTGCCACTCCAGTAGGTGCAACAACAATCATACGCTTTGGAAGATTTTCTTTTAATGACTTTAGAAAAGTTGTCTTTCCGGTACCTGCTTTTCCTGTTAGAAAAATGTTTTTATTTGTGTACTGAATAAATTCAAATGCAAGTTTTAATTGAACATTATCAACATTTTCAAATAAATCTTTTATATCACCCATATATTTTGCTCCTTAAATTTCTATACAATATATAATAACATTTATGTATGATTTTTCTCAATAAATTTTATTTTAGAATCAATATTTCATTATTATATTAATTTATTATAATATTTTATATAAAAAATTATTTTATTACATTTTTAGTAATATTTATTATATTATATTCTTATCATTAGGCAGAATCAAAAAATAAACTAGTCAACTTTTTTTAAAAAACTTGTCTTATAAAATTTTTGATTCTGTCTTATAAAACTAATTTTATAATTAAATTTTGTAAGGGGGAAAAGTATATGAGTAAAAAAATTAAGTACTTAACTGTAATACTTATTTTAGTTGCAATTATAACAATTTCAATGTTTGCAACTATATTAAATGCTGGAAGGCATGACAAACCAACATATTTTGTAACTCCAAATGGAAGTTCGGAAAATAGTGGAAAATCTTTTGATGAAGCATTAGATTTAAGAACAGCAATAACAAGTGCTGTTCCTGGAGATTTAATACTCTTGGAAGGTGGCACCTACAGCATAAATTATGTTGAGGGAGAAAAAAACACTATAAATTTAACTCAGTCTGGTGAAGAAGGAAATGAGATAAAAATCCAAACAGTTGGTAATTCAAGAGCATTGATTGATTTCAGTTTTCCTGAATTAGCATGGGTTCAAAACTCATATGGTTTTTTTATAACAGGTAATTATTGGAATATAAAAGGAATTGATATAACACATGCAGGTTATCAAGGTGCATATGTAACAGGATCACATAACACATTTGAGAACTGTAGATTTTTTGATAATAGAAACACTGGTTTAGAAATAAATAAAGGTGGTTCTTATACAACTGTAATTAATTGTGATGCTTTTTTGAACTATGATCCTAAAAAATTTGGAAGTATGGCAGATGGCTTTGGTCCAAAACAAACAATGGGTCCTGGAAATAAATTCTATGATTGTCGAGCTTGGGAAAATTCAGATGATGGTTTTGATTGTTATGATAGTCCAGAGGCTGTTACATTTGATGGCTGTTTAGCATTTAGAAATGGCGTAAATGTTTGGGAATATGAAGATTTTGTAACTAATGCTAATGGTTTTAAAATTGGTGGTAAATATCAGCAGGCTAACCATGTTTTAAGAAATTGTCTGGTATTTGATCAACCGAAAAAAGGCTTTGACCAGAATAATAACACTGGAGGTTTAACAATCTACAATTGTTTAGCATATAATAATGGTATAAATTTTGGATTAGGTAATGATGTCAATGAAGGTCAGATTCATGACCTGAAGAATAATATATCTTTAAATGGTCCAGACACAATATCAAATTCTAAAGAATCAAATAATAGTTGGAATGATGGATTTTCAGCAAGTGAAAATGACTTTATAAGTTTAGATACATCATTAGCAACCCTTAATAGAAAGGCAAATGGTTCATTAAAAAGTACTCAACTATTTAAACTAAAAAAATCAAGTATATTAATTGATGCTGGTATAGATGTAGGTTTGCCCTTTAATGGATTGGCTCCAGATTTGGGAGCATATGAAGCAAAATAGTTATTTATAAACATTAAAATTAATTTAGGAGAACCTAAAAAATAATACCAAATTCTTTTCGTCTGAAGTTTGCTTAAATCGTGCGAATTCATACTCGAGAATTAGAGTTTATTTTTTGGATATCCCTTAGGCATAAAAAAAAGACTATAATAATCAAATATTATTATAGCCTTTTTATTAGTATTAGTATTAGTATTAGTATTAAAGATTTTTAGTTAAGCATAAATTATTTAAAATTTTTAAAAATATTTATAAAGTCAAATTCATTTTGAATTATTCCGCTATATGTTGCATTTGC
>JBDMZA010000231.1:0-3842 GCA_039770155.1 Clostridiales bacterium | reverse complement strand
GTGTTGCTGACATTGATATTCATGAGTTAGTAAAATTTCATAAATCTCATAGGAATTGTATTACAATGACATCAGTGCAGCCAGAAGGGAGATTTGGATCCATAAGAATATCAGAAAACAATATTGTTCAAGAGTTTATGGAAAAACCAATAGGAGATAGCAGCTGGATAAACGGTGGATTTTTTGTTTGTGAACCTGAGGTATTTAAATATATAATCGATGATGAGACAACAATTTTTGAGAGGGAGCCACTTGAACAGATGGCTATTCATGGAAAACTACATACGTATAAACATTTTGGATTCTGGAAACCAATGGATACATTAAGGGAAAAACATCAGTTGGAAGAGCTAATACGCACTAATAAAGCACCTTGGATAAAATGGAATTAAATAAGTTATTCAATAGTTTTTACGCTGGTAAGAAAGTATTAATTACTGGTCACACTGGCTTTAAAGGTTCCTGGTTATCTATATTATTACATATGTTGGGAGCAGATGTCTTTGGGTTTGCTTTAGATTCTCCTACCAAGCCAAGTCTATATAATTTAGCAAATCTTGATTCTTTTGTCAATTCCAGAATTGCCGATATTCGTAATTTTAACCACCTGAGAGATTATGTTAAAAAAATTACCCCCGATATTATAATTCATATGGCAGCCCAACCAATCGTAAGAGAATCATATATTTCCCCAAGAGAAACCTATGAGATTAATGTTATGGGAACTGTTAATATTTTTGAAGCTGTACGTCAAACTGACAATGTTAAGGTATTACTAAATGTTACAACAGATAAGTGTTATGAAAATAAAGAATGGACTTGGGGTTATAGGGAAATTGATAGGTTAAATGGACATGATCCATATTCCAATAGTAAATCCTGTTCTGAATTAATAACGTCCTCATATACAAAATCATTTTTTTCAAATAAAAAATCTAGTGCAACTGCAATTGCAAGTGCAAGGGCTGGCAATGTTATAGGTGGGGGTGATTGGGCCGAAGATAGGTTAATTCCAGATTTTATCCGATCTATAATACAAAATAAGAAAATAATAATTCGATCTCCTGACGCTATAAGGCCATGGCAATATGTGCTGGAACCACTTACAGGATATTTAATGTTGTGCGAAAAACTTTTTATTGAGGGAGATAAATATTCTGGGGCATGGAACTTTGGGCCAACAGACAATGAATTGAAATCAGTCGAATGGATAGCGGCCACACTGTGTAATTTATGGGGTAATAATGCAGGGTACATAATACAAAAAGAGAATAATTATCATGAAGCAGGATTCTTAAAACTTGATTGTTCTAAAGCAAAGTCAAAACTTTTTTGGCAACCAAAGTGGAAATTAGAAGATGCTTTGATAAGTATTTGTAATTGGACACATAGTTTCATTGATCAGGAGGACATGCTTCAGATTTGTAAGAAACAAATTAAGGACTATTATAATAAATGATTGTTAGTTTATATGAATATGCAAAATATAGATCAAATTCGAAAAGAAATTATTGAAAAGACTACTTCTTATTACAATGCAAAGTTTTTAGATAAAAAATTCATTCCAGGGAAATCGAAAGTCAATTATGCAGGACGCGTTTTTGATGAAAAAGAAATAATCAATGCAGTTGAAGCATCATTAGATTTTTGGCTGACAGAAGGAAGATATTCGGAAGAATTTGCTGAAAGAATTAGTGAATTTTTAGATATTGAACACGTACTATTAACAAATTCTGGTTCTTCGGCAAATCTTCTTGCTTTTTCTGCACTAACCTCGGAGAAATTGGGAGATAAAAGATTAAAGCCTGGTGATGAAGTTATATCTGTTGCTGCTGGATTTCCAGCTACAGTAACACCAATTATTCAATATGGATTAACCCCTGTATTTGTAGATATTAAGATTCCAACTTATAATATAGATATAATTCAATTAGAAAAGGCAATCTCTGACAAGACAAAATGTATCTTTATTGCCCACACTCTTGGAAATCCTTTTAATGTAAAAGAAGTGCTTAGAATTGCTGAAGAAAATAATTTATGGTTAATAGAAGATAATTGTGATGCTTTTGGAAGCAAGTACAATAATCAATATACTGGTACATTTGGTCATCTTTCAACAATATCATTTTATCCAGCGCATCATATTACCACTGGTGAAGGGGGAGCAATCTGCACAAATAATCCATTGCTAGCCAATATTGTAAGATCTTTTAGAGACTGGGGAAGGGATTGTTATTGTGCAGGCGGGGAAAACAACACATGTGGAAAAAGATTTTCTCAACAGTTTGGTAATTTACCTACAGGGTATGATCATAAATATGTTTATTCAGAGATTGGCTACAATTTAAAAATGACTGACCTACAGGCTTCAATTGGTGTAGCACAAATGAATAAAATTAAAGAATTTTGTACTGCTAGGAAACTGAATTTTGATATCTGGACAAGAATATTTTCTAAATATTCAGATTTTTTTATTTTACCTGAACCTATGGAAAATGCTGATCCAGCATGGTTTAGTTATATTATTACATTAAAAGAAAAAAATCCTTTTAGCAGGGATGAGTTGACAAGTTATTTCTCAAATTGTTTGATTGAAACTCGTAACTTATTTGCAGGCAATATTATTAAGCAACCTGCTTTTTTAAATAAAAATTATAGAGTTTATGGCGATTTAAGTGTAACCGATTATGTTATGAATAATACTTTTTTCTTGGGTACATATCCTGGCTTATCGAATGAAATGTTCCTATATGTAGAACAAATACTAGATGAATTTATGATAAAATTTTAATTAGAGCAGGTGGCAATAATAAAAAAATATAAAAGCATTATAATTGAAAAACACCAATTAAGTAGTGATGTTTTCTCTTTAGTAATTAAGTCCTTAGGAAAACCCTTTAAATACCATCCTGGTCAATTTCTTCATCTTGCTTTGGATGCAATTGATTTTTCTGAACAGTGGCCAGAATCAAGATGTTTTAGTATTCAGTCAAGTCCATCTGAGGATAATATTAAGATTACTTTCGCAGTTAAAGGAAGGTTTACAAAAAGAATGGTTAATGAAATTTTTAAAGGGTCTCAAGTATTTATTAAATTACCATATGGAGATTTATTTACTCAAGACCATAATAGAAATAATGTTGTTTTTATTGCTGGGGGAACTGGAGTGACTCCTTTTTTATCTTTATTTAGCGATTATAGATTTAGTTTATATTCTGGTGCTAAACTATTTCTTGGTTTGAAAAAAAAAGAATTGAATTTCTATTCAGATCTATTAGATGTAGCTCGAATAAATAATCCAGATTTTGACATTAAAATTTATTATGAAGGAATAAATGGTTTCATATCAGTTCAAGAAGTTATAGAGCATGATAATAATGATAATGTGTTTTTTATTTCTGGACCACCAATGATGATCAAGTATTACAAAAATGAACTTACCAAAAACAATATTTCTATAGAAAGAATTATTACAGATGATTGGGAGTAAAATGAAAACTATTTTAATTACAGGTATAAATGGATTCTTGGGCAATCATTTAGCTGATTATCTTTCAGAAGATTATCATGTAATTGGATTGGAAAAGGGGAGACTAGGAGAAACAGATAGAAAATCAAAAAACTTCTTGATATATGACTCCCTAACTAACAATTTGGAGCAAATTTTTAAAAAGCATGAAATTTGGTCTATAATACATACAGCAACATTATATAAAAAAAATGAGGAATCACTTCTAAATTTAATAGATACAAATATTAAATTGCCAATTGAACTATTTGAATTAGCAGAGAAGTATTACATTGAATTATTCATTAATACAGATACTTTTTTTAATATACCT
>JBDMZA010000230.1:0-17124 GCA_039770155.1 Clostridiales bacterium | reverse complement strand
CGGATACAATAATAGTAACCAGGGAAATGATGATGATGGGATTCCCTATGGCAGTAATCAAAATAAAGATGGAAAAAAAACAAAAAAGTATGCTTTAATAACAGTAGGTGTATTGTTACTTGCTTTGCTAACAGGATTTCTTGTTTCATCTTTAGGTGATGACGTTACAAATATTGTAATGAAAGATTATGAAGGATATACATATGATAAGGCAGTAGAAGAATTAACAAAAAGTGGTTGGGATGAAAATAAAATCGAGAGAGAAGATGTAAAAAGTGATGAAGTCGAGGAAGGAAAAATTATTTCGCAGAATATTGAACCTGAGATGAAATTAAAAGAAAGTGATACAGTTAAATTTAAGGTAAGTAAAGGTGCAGTAGATAATTCCATTCCTGATTTGAAAGGTTTAGATTTAAATGAAGCTAAAGACCAATTGATTGATTTAGGTGTTGATACCGCTAATATAGAGACAAAATATCAGTTTTCGGATGATGTTGAAAAGGATAAAGTAATAAAAACCGAACCAGGAGCTGGTTCTAATTATAAAGATGGAGACAAAATTATTATATATGTAAGTAAAGGAAAAGAAGAAGTAGAGGAAACACAAGAACCAGAAGAAGAATTGGTAAATATTCCATTTGTTGAAGGAAGCACTTTGAAAGATGCTGTAAGTGCTCTTGAAGCTAAGGGACTTAATGTAAGTGTTAGTCCAGCGGATGCTCAAAATGATGCTAAAGTTATATCACAAAGTCCTGGAGGTGGACAGGATGTATCAGAGGGTTCAACAGTGACATTGACTGTAGAGGCTAGCAACACCCCTGAACCAGAACCAACACCGAAAATCATTGAAAGTACTTCTGTGAAGGTAAGATTACCAGGAGATATCGATGATGATGACATATTATTAAGTTATACAATAACTAATAATGATACAGGAGATGTTTTTTCTGGACAGGCTGATACTACTAAAGATCAATATAGTCCTACATATGAATTAGTAATAAATGATATTCCTGAGGGGCGTTATAAAATAGATTATACATTTAATAATCAATCTGGAGGTTCAGATAATTTTGTTGCACGATAAGTGTATGAATTAATATAATTTTTAAAGGAGGGGAAAGAATTTGCCGAATGGCATAATAGTAAAGGGGATTGGCGGATTTTATTATATAGAAACGGATAGTGGACTTTATGAATGCAGGGCAAGAGGGATTTTCAGAAATAATGAAATTACCCCTCTCCCTGGGGATAATGTAATAATTTCTATTGAAGATGAAGAAAAGAAGATAGGTAATATTGAAAAAATTATAGACAGAGATAATTTTTTTGTGAGACCATCAGTAGCAAATGTAAATCAAATGCTTATTGTTGTTTCGGTAAATTCTCCTAAAATAGATTATTATTTACTGGATAAACTTCTATTAACAGCGGAAAAGAAAAATATAAATCCTGTAATATGTATAAATAAAATAGATTTAGATTTAGAAAGTTATCATAGGAATTTTATGAGGATTTATAAAAACATAGGTTACGATGTGTTTGCTACTAGTTCAAAAACAAAAACAGGTTATGAGAAATTAAAAAATGTTTTAGAGAATAAAATATCTGTATTTGCTGGTCAGTCAGGAGTTGGAAAATCAACTATTTTAAATAATATTTTAAATGAATTGGTTATGGAGACCGGAGATATAAGTAAAAAAATAAAAAGAGGAAAACATACAACAAGACATGCAGAATTGATAGAACTTAAAGAGGGTGGGTATATAGTAGATACACCTGGCTTTAGTTCTTTTTTATTAGAAAATATTGAATTTGAAGAGTTGGAAAATTATTATCGTGAATTTAAGGAATTGATAGGAATTTGTAAGTATAGTGGCTGTAGTCATATTAGTGAGCCGGGATGTAAAGTAAAAAATAATTTTGTAGATGGATATATAGACAAAGGTCGTTATGAAAGATATGTATTTTTTTACAATGAATTAAAAAAAGAAAAATCTTTTATTTGGAAAAAGCGAAAAAAAGCGAAAAGATAATTTGGAGGTAATTCATATGATAAAAATTGCACCCTCAATTTTAGCAGCAGATTTTTCTAAACTGGGTGAAGAGATTGAAAATATTGAAGAAGCTGGAGCGGATATTGTTCATATAGATGTTATGGATGGGAATTTTGTACCAAATATTTCAATAGGTGCTCCTGTAATAAAATCCATAAGAAAAATTACAAATCTTGAATTTGATGTACATTTAATGGTTGATAATCCTGATAAACATATAGAATCTTTTGCAGAAGCTGGAGCTGATATTATTTGTGTACATGCTGAAACATGTAAGCATTTACATATGACGATTAGAAATATAAAAAAACTTGGAAAAAAAGCTGCAGTTTCTTTAAACCCATCTACATCACTTTCTAACATTGAATTAATTTTACATGAATTAGATATGGTGCTTATTATGTCTGTTAATCCAGGATTTGGAGGACAGAAATATTTGAATTTTGCAACTAATAAAATAAAAGATTTAAGAAAAATAGTATTAAAAAGAGATCTTGATATGGATATAGAAGTAGATGGAGGAGTAACAGCAGAAAATATCGAAAAAATATCAAGAGCAGGCGCTAATGTGTTTGTTGCTGGTACAACAATTTTTGGATCTGAAAATAGAAAAAAAATGATTAGAAAGCTTAAAAAATCAGCTGAAATATAAAAGTAAGAAACTATAAAAAATAATATTACTTAGGGATATCCAAAAAATAAACTCTAATTCTCGAGTATGAATTCGCATGATTTAAGCGAACTTTAGACGAAGAGAATTTGGTATAATTTTTGGATTTCTATAATTGGAGTTTAGAAATATGAATAGAGCATTGATTGTATGTAATGGAGAAATTTCAGAGTATAATTTTTATAAGAATCTTTTTAAAGATTCTTATATTATATGTGCAGATGGTGGAACAAGACATTTAAAAAATTTTAATTTAGTTCCAAATATGATAATAGGAGATTTAGATTCAATATCAGATGAAGATCTGGCTTTTTATAGGAATAAGAAAATAGAGATAAAAAAATTTAAATGTGAAAAAGATGAAACTGATAGTCATATTTCTTTGAAAGTAGCAATAGAAAAAGGATTTAAAGACATATACATTATTGGTGCTTTGGGAACAAGATTTGATCATTCAATTGCAAATATTATGTTATTAGAATATGCATTAGAAAAAAATGTTTTATGTAAAATTATAGATGAGAAAAATGAAATACAAATGATAAATGATAGTATTAAATTGGAAAAAGAAAATGATTGTAATATTTCACTAGTACCATTAACTGATTATGTAAAAGGTATTAATTCAAGTGGACTTTATTATCCACATAAAAATATGACAATTAAAAGAGGAGAGACTATAGGAATTAGTAATAAATTTGTTAGTGAGCAAATGAATATTTCAATAGAATCAGGAATCTTAATTGTTATAAAATCTAGAGATTAGGGAAACTTAAAATAATATTATTTATAATGAACAGGATGATTAAATGAAACAAAATAATAAAAAATGGTTGTTAAAAAAAATTGATGAAGAACTTGCTGAAAAAATTTCAAAAGATTTAAAAATTTCTAATTTAAATTCTAAAATACTTGTTAGTAGAGGTATTACAGACTATTTAGAAATTAAAAAGTTTTTAGATACAGATGTTTCTAATCTAATAAATCCATTTAAATTAAAAGATTTAGAAATTTCAATTGAAAGAATTTTAAAAGCTATAAATAATTCTGAAACAATTTTAATATTTGGTGATTACGATGTAGATGGTGTTACGAGTACAGTAATTTTAACTGATTTTTTAAGAAAATTAAATAAAAATATTGTTTATTATTTGCCTGATAGAGAAAAGGAAGGTTATGGACTTACTATAAAGGCAATAGATAATATGATTGATAATTTAGATAAATTGCCTGATCTTATAGTTACAGTTGATTGTGGTATTACTTCTATTAATGAGGTTAAGTATTTAAAGGATAAAGGAATTGATACTATAATTACTGATCATCATCAGTGTAAAGAGGAATTACCCAATGCATATGCAGTTATTAACCCAAATAGAAATGATTGTACTTATCCTTTTAAAAATTTAGCAGGTGTTGGAGTTGCTTTTAAATTAATTCATGGACTCTGTATAAAGTTGAATTTAAATGATTTATATTTAGAATACATTGATATTGTTGCTTTGGGAACTGTTGCAGATGTAGTTCCGATTATTGGAGAAAATAGAATTATAGTGAAAAATGGTATTGATAAGATGTATTCTACAAATAATATAGGATTAGAAAAATTAATGGATGTTTCCCAAGTTTTAGATAAGAAAATTACAACATATACGATAGCATTTCAAATAGCACCTAAGATTAATGCGGCAGGAAGAATTGGAGATGCTAATAGGAGTGTAGAATTATTTTTAAATAAAGATGAAGATAGAGTTATGAGTTTAGCAAAAGAGTTAAATAAAGAAAATAAATACAGACAAGAAGAAGAACAAAAGATTATTGAAGAAGTTATTTCAATTATTGAAAGGGATGAAAAATTTAAAAATAAAAAAATACTTGTGTTAGCAAAAGAAGGATGGCATCATGGAATTATAGGTATAGTAGCTTCTAAAATTGTTGAAAAATATTATAAACCATGTATTATATTTTCTATAAGGAATGAAGAATGTAAGGGATCAGCTAGAAGTATTGATGGATTTAATATACACAATGCAATTTTGCATTGTAAGGATCTAACGGTTAAATTTGGAGGACATAAACAAGCAGCAGGTTTAACTGTTAAAGAGAAGGACTTAGAAAAATTTATTGATAAGATAAATATATATACAGATGAATATTTAAATGATGACTTATTAATACAAAAAATAGTAATAGATGGGGAAATAACAAAAAGCGATATGGATATAGAAAAAATTAGAGAAATAAGTTTTTTAGAGCCTTTTGGTTTTCATAATCCGCCACCATCTTTTTTATACACATCATTAAATATTAAATATATAAAATCTGTTGGCAATAATAAACATTTAAAGATAACTTTTCTTGATGAAAATTTATTAGTGGAAGCTATAGCATTTAATTTGGGTCAACTGAAAAATGAAATTGAAATTTTGAAAAAATTAGATGTTGTTTGTTCACTGGATATAAACAGTTGGAATGGAAGGGAAACAGTACAATTAGGTATTAAAGATTATAAAAAAAACTTGAAAATTATCAGTGAGTATGAGTATTACAAGAGTTTAGACAATCTAATTGTAAGTTTAGATATTAATGAAATTGTTTCAAATGACGAAATTAATGAAAGACATTTGAAAAATGAATTTGAATTTGATTTAGAATTAATTAAAAATGAAGAGACTATAATTATTATTAATTGTTTAAACTGTTTGAAAAAAATTAAAAGTATGTTAAAATGTTCAGTAATAAGTGGAGACTTGAGGATAAATTACAACTATTTAACTAATGATGATATTAAATGTAAAATTTATGTTAATCCAATTTTAGATGATATAAATTATAAAACAGATAAAAAAGTGTTTTTTTATGGTTGTTCTTTGCATTATAGCTATTATAAAAAACTAAATGCTGCATTTTATAATAAGATTATTATAATAAATAATGATGAATGTAATATATTGAAAAATGAAATTAAAGTTGATAGAAATATAATAAGTATTGTTTATAAATTGTTAAAAAGAGAAATGGACATTAAAGGTAATATTTGCATAAATGATGTTTGTAATTACTTATCTTCATTACCAAACGATTTAAATATAAATTTTTTTAATTTTAAAAACAGTGTTGAGATTTTATCTCAAATAAAATTAATTTTTTTAGATAAACAAATTGATAATACTTTAAAGGGATATATGAATTTAAATAATAATAAAAAAAAGTTGGAAGATTCAGAATTGTATAGAAAACTAGACTTATTTAAGTAGGGGATATCCAAAAAAATAAACACTAATTCTCGAGTATGAATTCAGTATTATTTTTTAGGTTCTCCTAAGTATAGGAATTAGGCATAATCAAAAATTTCATAAGACAATTTTTTGATTATGCCTTACATAAAAATGTTATGGTTATAGATTTTTGAAATTAATTTTCAAATAATTTAATTATATATAATGAGGTGAATAAATGGATTTGAAAGAGGAACTAAGACATGTTATGGATTTTCCAAAAGAGGGTATAGATTTTATTGATATTACAACTGTATTGCAAAATGGAGAGGCTTTTAAACAAGCAATTGATGAAATGAAGGAACAACTTGATACCTTTGGTGATTTTGACCTTATTGCATCTCCTGAATCAAGAGGATTTATTTTTGGTCCTTTATTATCATATTTAACTGGAAAGGGTTTTATACCTATAAGAAAAAAAGGTAAATTACCACATAAAACAGTGAGTGTTAAATATGAATTAGAATATGGTTTTGACGAATTAGAAATGCATATTGATTCAATAAAAAAAGATCAAAAGATAATTTTAGTGGATGATCTTTTAGCAACTGGAGGTACTGCAATTTCAAATATTTCTTTAATTGAAAAATTAGGTGGAAATGTAACGGGAATATTATATCTTATTGAATTGACATTTTTAAAAGGAATTGAGAAATTTAATAATTATAATGTTAAATCGATAGTGAAGTTATAATGTATTTATATTTACTTTTACACTGATTAAGGGACATCCTAAGGAGAGCCTAAAAAATAATACCGAATTCTTTTCGTCTGAAGTTTGCTTAAATTACGTGAATTTATACTCGAGAATTAGTGTTTGTTTTTTGGCTATCCCTAAGACAGAATTAAAATGTTCATAAATTTTAAAGAAGTTTACTAGTTTATTTTTTGATTCTGATTAATTTAAAGAGAAGCTTTATAACTATATTCCCGTTGGTTTTAACTTACGGGAATATAGTTTAATTAAAAGGTGGAATATTATGCAAGATGGATATAAAAAACTATTAAAAAGAATAAAGAAAAATATTACAAATTATGATTTGACGCTTTTGGAAAAAGCTTATAATATGTCAAAAGCTGCTCATGAAGGTCAACTTAGAGTATCTGGAGAACCTTTTATTGTGCATCCAGTTGAAGTATCATTAATATTAGCTGATCTTGATTTAGATTGTGTTTCTGTTATTTCAGGAATATTGCATGACACAATAGAAGATACAACTTGTACTTTGGAAGATTTAAAAAGAGATTTTGGAGAAGAAATTGCTATGATTGTAGATGGAGTAACAAAACTTGAAAGAATTCCATATACAACAAAAGAGGAAAAACAAGCTGAAAGTCTAAGAAAAATGTTTTTAGCAATGGCAAAAGATATTAGAGTGATTTTAATTAAATTAGCTGATAGACTTCATAATATGAGAACGTTAGACTATATGCCAACTGATAAACAAATCCAAAAATCTCGAGAAACACTTGAAATTTATGCTCCCTTAGCTCATAGATTAGGTATGTCAGCAATAAAATGGGAATTAGAAGATATATCTTTGAAATATATTGACCCAAAAGGATATAGGGATTTAAACGAAAAAATAGATAAGAGAAGAAAAGAAAGAGAAGCCTATATAAAACAGATTATTAATACTATTGAAAAAAAAACCAGGCAATTAGGAATAAAGGTTAAAATGGATGGTAGACCAAAACATTTTTACAGTATTTATAGAAAAATGAAGCGACAAAATAAAACAATAGAGCAAATATATGATTTGTTTGCAGTTAGAGTATTGGTTAATTCTGTAAAAGATTGTTATGCTGTACTTGGTCTAGTACATGAGTTATATAAACCTATGCCAGGAAGATTTAAAGATTATATTGCAATGCCCAAACCCAATATGTACCAGTCTTTACATTCAACTTTAATAGGACCGGAAGGATTGCCTTTTGAAATACAAATAAGAACTTGGGATATGCATAGAGTTGCAGAATTAGGAATAGCAGCACATTGGAAATATAAAGAGGGAAAGCAAAAACATGATGATGTTGATAAAAAATTAGCATGGTTGAGACAATTATTAGAATGGCAAAAAGATATGCGTGATGCTGATGAATTTATGGAAAATTTAAAAATAGATTTATTTACAGATGAAGTTTTTATTTTTACTCCAAAGGGAGATGTTATAAATTTACCAGCAGGTGCTACAACTATAGATTTTGCATATAATATACATAGTGCTGTTGGAAATAAAATGATTGGTGCAAAGGTAAATGGGAAAATGCTGCCAATAAATTTGGAATTGCAAAATGGTGATATAGTAGAAATTTTAACTTCTACAGTTGTTCAAGGGCCTAAATTGGATTGGCTTAAAATTGCAAAGAGTTCTCAAGCAAGAAATAAGATAAACCAATGGTTTAAAAAAGAAAAAAGAGAAGAAAATATTGTTAAGGGAAAAGATATTATAGAAAAAGAACTTAAAAAACAAGGCCTTGTATATGGAAATTTATTTAAACCTGAATGGGTCGAAATGATTCTTAAAAAACATACATTTAATACATTAGATGATCTTTTCTCTAGTATTGGATTTGGTGCAATAACAGCAAATAAGGTAATAACAAAACTTAAAGAAGAATATAAAAAGACTCTAAAATCAGATGACGATGATTTAAAAATTATCGAGGATATATCTAAGAAACAACAGAAAAATAAAAGAAAAATGCCTGAAAGTGGTATTATTGTTAAAGGCATTGATAATTGTCTTGTTAGACTTTCAAGATGCTGTAATCCTGTTCCTGGTGATGATATAATGGGGTATATAACAAGAGGAAGAGGAGTTTCAGTACATAGAAGAGACTGTATAAATATTTCAGACTTAGATGGTGAAGGTAGATTAATAGAGGTTAGCTGGTTTGGAGAAACAAATAAAACTTCATATAAAGCAGATGTTGCAATATTAGCAAATGATAGAACAGCATTACTAATGGAAGTTACTAATGCTATAGGTGAGTCGAAGATACCATTAAAAGCTATTACAGCAAGGACTACGAAAGATCAAGTTGCTGTTATGAATATAACTTTGGAAATAACAAATACAGAACAATTAGAAAAGATTATAAAAAAAATAAAGAAAATTGATAGTATATTCAATGTTACCAGAACTAAGTACTAAAAAGAAACTAAAAAATAATGCCGAATTATTTTAGGCAGAATCAAAAAATAAATTGTCTTAGAATAACCTAAAAAATAATATCGATTTTTTAAAATCGGATTTATTTTTTGGTCATTCCTTAGTTATATAGAAGTAGAGTTTATTGTTTGATACCATAAGAAATATAATTTTGGTAGTAAGAACATTATTATATGATAAAAGTAAGTTAAAGGAGAATTTAAAGTGAAAGCAGTAATACAAAGAGTCTTAAAATCAGAAGTTATTGTAAAAAATGAAACAGTTGGAAAAATAAATAATGGAATTTTAGTTTTATTAGGTATTGGGAAAGATGATAAAAGTTCTGATATTGAGTATTTGGCAAATAAAATAATTAATATGAGGATTTTTGAAGATAGTAATGATAAAATGAATTTATCTTTAATGGATATAAAAGGTGAATTATTGATAGTTTCTCAATTTACTGTTTATGGTGATTGTAGAAAAGGAAGAAGACCAAGTTTTGATAAGGCAGCAAAACCAAAAGAAGCAAATAAACTTTATGATGAATTTGTTGATTTTTGTATTAGTTTGGGGATAAAAGTTAATACAGGGATTTTTCAGCAACACATGAATGTTATAATTAATAATGATGGACCTGTTACTTTCATAGTTGAGAGCAATTGAAGTCCGCTTAAAATTATGTAAATTCATACTCTAGAATTAGAGTTTGTTTTTTGAATATTCCCTAGTATACCTAAAAGGAGATAATGAAATGAAAGATTTAATGATTGAATGTATTTCAAGTGGTATGTTAGATTCTAATGTATACTTGGTTAAATATAAAAGTAATATTTTAGTAATTGATGGAGGAGCACCTTTTGAAGATATAAAGAAATATATTGATAGTAATTCTAAGGTAAAACAAATTATATTAACTCATGCACATGTAGATCATATTTTTTATGTAGATGAATATAAAAAAATCACAGGTGCTGATATTTATATGAGTGAATCAGATTTTGAATTGGCAAAAAATCCTAATTTTAATTGTTCTTCCATGATGGGATATAATCTAGTTATAAACTCAGAGATAATAAAATTAAAAGGCGCGGAAAAACTTGAATTTGGAGATTTGAAAATTGAAATTATTAATACTCCTGGACATACTCCAGGAGGTATATCTATTAAAATTAATGAATATTTGTTTACAGGAGATACTTTGTTTAATGGTGGTATAGGAAGAACAGATTTATATAAAGGAGATCCTGAAATTTTGATAGATTCTATAAAAAATAAAATATTTACATTAGATGAAAATATGATTATTTTGCCAGGACATGGATTACAATCAACTATTAGGGATGAAAAAGCAAGAATTAAATATTTTGAGTGAGGGAAAAAATTGTATTTCTATAATTTTTATGAAAAATTTAATTTGAATTTTATTGAATTAATAAGGTTATTTTATGAAGAAGTAACTATCTTAGAAAATAATAAAAATATTTTTAATTATGATGGTGAATTTATAATTATTGAAAGTAAAGAACACACATCAATGTTAGAAATAAATATAAAATATGCAAAAGACAGAACCTTAATATTTAAAGAGACTATTAATTTCAAAGAAGATATTAATAATTTCATGTGTAGGAGAAAATTAAAGTATGATATTAAGAGTACGCTTTATAAATTTTTAGTAAAAATAAAAGGAAAATCTTTATCATGGGGTATTTTAACTGGAATTAGACCTGGAATCATTGTTCATGATTTATTAAGCGAGGGATTAAGTGAAAAAAATGTTATATCTACTATGCAAGATAAGTATTTTTTAAATAATGATAAATCTCGATTAATCTATGATGTTGCTATAAATGAAAGAAGTATAATTACTAAATCAGATGATAAAATGATAAGTTTATATATAGGAATCCCATTCTGTCTTTCAAGGTGTAATTATTGTTCTTTTGTATCTCATGTTTGTAAAGAAGATGATGATTTACTAAAAGAATATATAGAATCACTAAAAATTGAATTGGTACAAATACTAATTCTCATAAATAAAAAGAAATATACAATTGAAACTATTTATTTTGGTGGAGGAACTCCTTCAATTTTAAATATTCAATTGCTAGAAGTTCTAATGAATACATTAAATAATTTTATTAAATTAAAAGATGTAATTGAAATTACTTTTGAAGCAGGAAGACCAGATTCAATTAATAGAGAAAAATTAGAATTGTTGAAAGAAAAAAATATAAATAGGATAAGTATAAATCCACAAACAATGAATGATAATACTCTTATTAAAATTGGAAGAGAACATAAATCATATGATATAGTTGAAAAGTTCAAGTTAGCAAGAAAAATAGGTTTTGACAATATTAATATGGATATTATAATTGGTCTAGCTGATGAAGGAATTTATGAGGTAAAGAAAACTTTTAATGTTTTAGAAAAACTTAATCCTGAAAGTATTACAATACATAGTCTTGCTATAAAGAGAACTGCTAATTTGAAAAATGAACATAGGAGTGAATCAATTCCTGAGAATTTTAATATATATGATGTATTTAATTTTGCATTAAATAAAGCATATAAAATGGATATGATTCCTTATTATTTGTATAGACAAAAATATTCAAAAGGCAATTTGGAAAATATAGGATTTAGCAAAGTGGACAAAAAATGTATTTATAATATTAAAATGATCGAAGATAATCAAACAATTATTGGGCTCGGTGCAGGATCAGTTACAAAATTACTAGTAAAAAATAATAATAAAATACAAAGATTTTTTAATTTGAAAAATGTTTTTGAGTATAATAAAAGAATAGATGAAATGGTAAATAGAAAGAAAAAATTTATTGGGAATATTTTTGAAATTTAAAAATTTCTCAAAATTATATATTTTTAGTTTGGACTAATTTGATCTTTACAGGGATACCCAAAAAATAAATCTACATTTCAAATTAATGAATCATATACCTAATTAAAAAAGTATGATAAATTTATTATTCAAGGATAATCCAAATTAAATATAATTTTTTAATTTAGGGGTAGCCAAAAAAATGAATCTACATTTTAAAATAATGAATCATAGGATTTTAGTGATTCTCAAGTTTTAAAATTGGATATATTTTTAAAATAATAGATTTTTAGATAGGAGATAAGAATGAGTACTCAATTATCTGCTCTTGTTTTAATTCTACTTAGCTATTCATTATTTTTAATAACAATAGTTTTAGTATATTTAATTTACTTGTTTAAAATAAAATCAAAAAAAGAATTAATTAAATGGTATATAGCATTTAGTTTTTCTATGCTGATTTGGGTATTAGGTAGTTTTTTAATGGTTATAGATTATAAATTTACAGGTAGTACAAATGATATTTATGTTAATTTATCTCTGACAGGTTTGATATTTTTTTCTATACCTTTTTTCTTTAGTGGTATTGTGTATGCAAATTCTCATATTAAAATAAAAAAGAGATTTTACTTATTGTTTATTTTTCCTGTTATTTTAACAGTACTAACATGGACAAATGAAGTACATCACTTAATGTATTTGAATTATGATGTCATGCTAAGTGGAGTGGAAATTGGACCTCTTTTTATTTTTAATCAGTTATTTCAATATCTATTTGTTTTTTTAGGGTTAATTTGGTTTTTGAGTTCTTCAATTAAAAATTCTGGTTTTTTTTCAAAACAATCAATATTAATTTTTATTGCAAGTCTTTTACCTTTATTAACAAGTATAATTTTTCATGTGGATCGCTTTGATTATCCAACAAATATAACAAGTATTTCTCTTTCGTTTTCTATGATGTGTCTTTTGCTTGCCTTGTTTAAATATGAATTTTTAAAGATACTACCAATTGCTCTAAAACAAATAGTAAATCACATATCAGACAGTTATGTTGTTATTGATAATGAAGAAAGATTAATTGACTTTAATAGAGCTTTTGAGAATAATTTTGGAATATATATAAGAATAAAAAGAAAAGTTCATATATCTGAAATTATAGATAAACTAATTACTGATTCTAAAAAAATATATGATTATTTTCAAAATGAGGAAAGAAAAAGAAAATCATTTAGTTTTGAAACTTATATGAAAAAAAACAAAAAATATTATCTGATGGAAATTACGCCAATTAAAATTAGATCAGTTATATATGTGGGTACAATTATCATATTTAAAGATATTACAGATCAAAAAAATTATATTGAAAATATAAATAGAAGTCAATCAATAATGATGGAAAAAGAACGATTAGCATCATTGGGACAGTTTATAGGTGGAATAGCTCATAATTTAAGAACACCAATAATGTCACTTTCAGGTAGTGTACAAGCGTTAGATGATTTAGTTACAGAGTATGAAGAATCAATTAGTGATACATCTGTTAATACAGAGGACCATTACGATATTGCAAATGATATGAATACATGGATAAAGAAGATGAGACCTACAATATTGTATATTTCTGATGTTATATCAGCAGTAAAGGGACAAGCAATGAGTCCAGAATATTCAACAGAAAGGACATTTAGAGTTTCTGATTTATTAAAAAGATTGGAAATTTTAATGGATCATGAATTAAGATTGAATAATTGTAATTTGAAAATTACTAATAAACTAGAAATAGATGAAGAGATTTTTGGTGACATTACATGTTTGATACAAATTTTTAATAATATTATAATAAATGCAGCAGATGTTTATGGAGAAAAAGGAGGTATAATAGATGTAAATGTCGAAAAGAAGGGAGTAAAAATTCTTTTTTCTGTTAAGGATTATGGAAAAGGTATATCGAAGGAAGTACAAGATAAAATATTTAGTGAAATGGTAACAACAAAAGGTATGAAAGGAACTGGATTAGGATTATATATGTCATATTCAAATATTAAAGCAAGATTTAATGGGAATATGTACTATAAGACTAAACAAAATGAAGGGACTACATTTTATGTTAAAGTTTAGAATTGTCAAAAAAATAAAATTTATTTTACATTTCGACTAACTATAATTATAAATTTTATAAATTACTAAGAATATGTAATAAGGATAGTTATTTTTAAATAATATCTCTAAATTTATTAAATTAAATTTATCATAAAAACATTGCAAAATTTTATCATAATTACATAAATAATTATAAAAGTTTATGGATAATATAATATAAAATGTAGTATAATAAATATAAATAGTTAATTTAAACATAAAAGTCAATAATGGAGGCTAGTTTGTAATGAGAAGAAAAAAAATTGAGGTTGATGAAAGCATAAGAATTTTATTGGTTGATGATGATGAAAAGCTGTTGGATGCTGTTAGTCACATGTTAACTACTAAGGGGTATTACTGTAAAACTACAGGACATGCAGATGAAACAATAGAAACTATCAAAAAGGAGAATATCGATATCTTAATAATTGACTATTTGATGGTTGAAATAACTGGATTACAGATAGTTAAACAAGTTAGAGAATTTAATCAAGATATTTATATTGTTCTTTTGACAACACATGTTGATTTAATGCCACCTGTAAAAGCTTTATTGAATTATGATATAGATTCATATTCAGAAAAAAGTGCTGATTTTAATGATTTAATGCAAAAAGTTTTAATTGCAACAAAAACCATTAAAAAGTTCCAAAAATACAATAGTGATACTAATCTTCAAAATTTCCCTAAAAACTTAAAGCGTATGAGAGCTAGACAAAATATGACTCAAGAACAATTAGGTGATATTTTAGGAGTTACAAGATCTACTATTGCAAACTATGAAGCTGGTATAAACAGACCAAGTATTAAGCAAATGCAAAAACTTGCAGAGTATTTTGGGGTTTCGATTGATTATTTATTAGGAGATGAGATAGTAAGTTAAATTATTTCCCAAAAATTCCTAAAAATATTGTTTAATAATAATAAGTTTCCTTTAATGAATCATAAGAATTTAATGATTATTAAATTGGAAAAATTAGGTATTGTTTTTTGGGTTCTCCTGAAATTAAAATAATTGAATTTCACATGTATTACTTAAAAATTAAAAAAAATTACTGATTTGTCTCCGATTTTCATATAGATAATAAATATTTGTCTATATGAAAAATACAGGAGATTTAACAATTATTAAATATTATATTCAATATATTTGGATTGTTTTTGGACAGCTATTATAAAATTTAAATTGAATATAATAATAGAGGTCTTTTTTTACGTTTAATTAGTTTGTAAGATAAATATATTATTTATTATAATATAATATAAAACACAATATAATTTTTTGATAAAAAAAATTTGCAAAAGATTATAAATATAATTCCAGGGGTATGAGCAATGGAAAAGGTAAAAACAAATGATAAGTTATTAAAGACAAAATTATTGATACTTGATGAAAAAATTGACTTTTACAAAAAATTAAATAACTCACTAAATAGTAATAATTATGATTCTCTTTATGTTAAAAATCCAATTAAAGTTTTGGAAAAACTAAGATTGTATAATATTGATATTTTATTGGTAGACTTAGGTACTCCAAATTTAAATTTACTGATAGAACAAATTAGAGAATTTAATCAGGATATTTATATTATACTGTTAATTGATCTTGAAAAGACTATTTTTCCTATGAAGTTAATAAGAGAATTAGATGTTCAAGCATTTTGTAAAAAAACTTCTAAATTTGATGAAGTTTTAGCATCTATAGAATTAGCTAATAAATATATTGAAAAAAATCAAAAAAAAGACAAACTATTAAATATGGTTCCTACTATTTTTAAATTAAAACCTGTTGAAAATGTTCTGGAATCAATAATGGAGAATCTTACTTATTTTGCAGATGTAAAGAATGCATTTTTAATTCTTGATATATATGACAAAAATTATAATGAAGTTAGAGTTTTTTATAAGGGAACTGGATTTTATAATTCATCACTTCATGATTATAAGAAAAAAATAAGTTCAATAATTTTAAAGGAAATAAATTTTGTTAAGAACTATAAAAGATCTTCCTATTTAAAGAATGGAGTAATTTTACCTCTATTAGAAAATGATATATCTATTGGAGCATTATATTTAGAAGATATAGAAGTTGATAAAGACGAAATGAATATAATGGAAAATTATACTAAGTATATTATAACTTCTATAAGGAATTCATTTCAGAATTTTGAAATATCTAACCACAATAGAAAATTGAGTAAAAGAAATTATGAACTTAGGGGTAGATATTTAGATACAATACAGGCACTAAGAATGGCTGTTGATGCTAAAGATATTTTTACGAGAGGTCATTCAGATAGAGTAGGATTTTATGCAAAAAGAATTGGTAAAGAATTTGGATTATCAAGAAAAGAATTAGAATTACTTAGGATTGGTGGAATATTTCATGATATTGGGAAGATTGGGACATCGGATGATATTTTACTTAAAAATGGTAAGTTAACATATCATGAGTATGAAGAAGTAAAAAAACATCCAGAAAAAGGTGCAAATATCTTATCAGCAGTGTCAATGTTTAAAGACATTGTACCTTTGATATTATATCATCATGAAAGAATTGATGGACAAGGTTATCCTAAGGGATTAAAAAGGGATGAAATACCTTTTTTAGCAAGAATAATAACAGTGGCGGATGCTTTCGATGCAATGATGTCAAATCGTAAATATAGAACTAAACTAGATATTGAAGACACAGTAAAACAATTGTTAGCAGGAGCTGGAACACAGTTTGATGAAAGAGTCGTTAGGAAATTTTTAACAATATTAGATGACTACGACAAATTAGAAGGTGAAATGAATGACAATCTTGAATGTGAAAACTTGAGATATAAGAGTTTGTGTAAAAGAACTATTAAAGTATGATAATATTAAGAAAATTCAAAGAACTAATGGATATCCAAAAGATAAACTCTAATTCTCGAGTATGAATTTGCATGATTTAAGCGAACTTCAGATGAAAAGAATTTGGTATTATTTT
>JBDMZA010000229.1:0-2604 GCA_039770155.1 Clostridiales bacterium | reverse complement strand
TTAGTTATTTTAGTTATTTTAGTTATTTAAATATATTGTCAAAGCTCGACATAATCCACTTATAATTTCCCTTTGATAAATCTAAATTTATATCTATAGAAGCTTCCTCATTACTATTTTTGTTCAGTATTTCAGTTGGTGAAGGTGTTGATTTAACATCTGGGCTAGTTATTTTTTTCTCAGTACTTTCTGTAGACATAGGTTTCTCATTTTGATAGATTCTAGCAATTTTTATCATATTATTACTACTTCCAACTGATATAAATGCAACACTACCATCTGGAAAAGCTACTAAATCTCTATACCTATTACCTTTTATATTTAGTTTAACTGACGCTCCAATAGCAGAGCCTGTTTCAATATCAAAAGCTTTTACAAAGAATTTACGATTTGAATCATTGGACTTAATATCACCTTTTAAAGAAGTTGTTTCCCAACCCACTAATATTTTATTATCTCCATATAAAGAAATGTGTGGTGATCTTTCATTAAGCTCATTTTGTCCTGCAATTACAATATCTTTATCTGTATTACCTCCTGCTGTAAAGTGAAGCAAATGGACATCTGCATATCCTTCTGAATTGCTAGGTTGACTTGTTTCCTTATCACTAACAGCTACCCAATATCCACCTTTTTTATCAGGAACTAAATTACTTAAATTTGAATACCAAAGATCTATACCCTTTAGTGTTTGTTTTACATTATACATAATTCTATTTTGGTTATCGGTTTTACATATTGAAGCAAAACATTTTTTATATTTATCCCAAATAACATACTCATAACCACTGTGACTACAGCCCCAATCCCAACCACCTGATTGAATACTACCATCTGAACTTACAATTGTTTCTCTATCACCTTGATGTATATCACCTTCAATTGAGGCAGCAGCACCATAATAAGTAGCATAATGTGAACCACTCCAAGCAATTCTACCATGATGTGCATACCACCAAACAAATATAGCCCACTCTGTATATGGAATTTTGTTATTTGTTAATTCTGTTGACCATAAAATATTTCCTGAATTATTAAATCTCGTTAAGTACATACCATATGTTTGAATTGGAGATTCTGGTGGATGATTAAGAAGAGATTCAGCTCCACTTTTTTTTCGTTTCGTATGCATAACTACACCACCATCATTGTGGGCATACATATCAGAAAAATCATTACCTGAAATAGTAATTGAATTCCCTTGAACTTTATCACTTGAATTTAATGATGTAATGCGTGTTTTACCATCTGTTCCCATCCAAGCAATTCTAGAACCACCACTTTGAATTGGAGAAATTACAAGTGGTTTTAGTTTAGCCTCTTCTTCATTACTTGAAATATTTCCATCTACTGTTATTTCTGAATATTTTACCACATTTGATACTTTAGTATTTTCTTTTACTACATTTGGCTCTTTACTTTTTTCTTCTTTAGTTAGTTTTGGTGATTGAGTAATTTTAATATTATCAGAAGAACTGGTTATATTTTCATTTTTATCAAAATTTAAAATTGCTTCTTCTTTACTCTCTATAAATTTAAAATTCATATCATCTAAATCTTCTTCATTATATTTTGGTTTTATATAAACCAAATCAACTTTTTTAGACTTTTTATTTTCTTTTAATTTAATTGATTCTATATCTTCTACTGAAATATCATAAGATCCCTCGCTTAAAGAATTTCTCAATACCATAAAATTTTTTTCATTTACAAGATAATAACCTTCTTTATATTGAGAAATAATCTTATTACTCTTAAGAAATAATAGACCTTTTCTATAAAATTTTACCTGTGATTCTTTAATTTTATTATTTTTTACTTCATCAATTTTTACTAAAGATAATTCTCCACTGTCTTCTACAGCTAAAATAACATTTGGTAAGCTACTTCCTTTATCATATGGCATCAAAACAAAAGTTTCTCTAAAAGTAGCTATCTGAAGAATTCCAAAAGAAATTATTATTAATATCAAAATACCAATTAATATATGTATTCTTTTCATTTCTCTACCCCTCAATTAGGCAGAATCCAAAAATAAACTAGTCAACTTTTTTTGAAAATTCGTTAAATCATCGATATTTTCAGAAAAAAATTGTCTTATGAAATTTTTGATTATGCCTTATTATTTATTCCCGTAAATAAATATAAATCATATAAAACTAATTGGACTACATTCATTGGAAAATCCTAAAAAATAATACTAATTTATTTTCATCTAAAATTCGCTTAAATCACGCAAATTCATACTCAAGCATTAGAGTTTATTTTTTGGATATCCTTTATATTAAAATTAGATCATCATTTTAATTGTATTTCCTAATTAGTTTTATTGTCAAATAGTAACTTTTTATATACTGTTTATAGTTACACTTCATCAGTATATTGGATGAAAGATTTATAAGTTTATTATAATAGGAAATAAAATTAGTTATTCCCTAAAACTAAAAATTCACATTCTTTAAAATAAATTTAAATTAAGATGAATATTCAAACTTTTATTTACCTTTAAATTAACTATTTTTGATATAATATATATAAATTCTTTAATATTATACAAGGAGTGATTTAATGAAATTATTAGAAATGATTCCAAGTAATATATAT
>JBDMZA010000228.1:0-7409 GCA_039770155.1 Clostridiales bacterium | reverse complement strand
TTATTGAACCTAGTTTTTCTATAAGATACTCAACATTTGTCTGATTATTATAATTTAATAATATAATTTTTCCATTAGCTTGATCTAAAATACTGTCAACATCTTCTAAGGAAAGTTTTAGAAAAATACTTCTAACAAGATAGAAAAAGTGGATAGATTAAACATGATAAAATATAGAAGCTAAAGTTTATAATAAAAAAGATGATATCATTATCTTAAAATTCTATATAACTTATAATGTTTTTCAATTTATATACTTATTTATGCATATTTAAAATAAATTTCATAAAAGTAAAATTCATATGTAATTATAATAATATAATCTATTATTTATTACCTAATTACAAACAAATATTTTTACATATAAATATTTGCTTTAGGATTGCCTAAAAAATAATCTCACATTTTTTTCGCTTGATTTTCCCTTGAATCATCGGAATTAATTTCAAGAAATTAATTTATTTTTTGGAAAGAAGGACTTAACTTCAGATGGAATTATTATTCCACCTGAGTTAAACAAAAGTTATAGTTTTCACTCAAAAAGTATTTATTCTTTATATTATTTAAATATACTAAAGTTTCATCATTCATTATACAATTGTTTATTGATATGTTTTTTGAATCTACAATAGTAATTTGGGAATCATCATTGTAATTCAAATTACATTGATTAAATGTTGCTACATCAACATTAATTATATTATAAGATAAACCCATATGATTTTTTATTGTAACATTATTAAATTTTAAATTGCTTGCATTATTTACAAAAAAACCATTTCTACTCATTGGCTCTAAATTGTCCATCATGGCTGGAGTATCTGGGACTGCATTTTTATCCATAGTTATAAAAACATTGTCAAGTGAAATATTATCAATTAACATTTCAGGTAACCCATATATAAATCCTGCGGCTGCTTGAACCTCAACAGCATGTACATTTGATATATTAATATTTCTTATAATCGGTGTAGCTTCTGTAACTTCAACTTTATTCTTATTGCTTACATGCTTGTCTTTTCCACCCTTACCACAGAAATAATATAAATTCATTACAATTGGACACATAACTTTTTTCATTACTATATTTGAAAAAGTTACGTTTTCAATTACTCCTCCTCTGCCTCTTCTACTTTTAAGTCTTATTCCTCTATCAGTATTTTCAAATACACAATTTGATATTGTTATATTTCTTACATCTCCACTCATTTCGCTTCCTATTACAACAGCACCATGTCCATGTAGTAAAGTACAATTTGTAATTACTATATTCTCACAAGGAATTCTATGCTTACTATCTTCAACTCCAGATTTAATCGCAATGCAATCATCACCAACATCAATATTACAATTTGATATATGTACATTTTTACTAGAGTCAGGATTTATTCCATCAGTATTTGGCGAATCAGCAGAGTTATTGATTGTCAAATTATTTATAGTCATATTTTCGCAACATATTGGATTTATCGTCCAAGAAGGTGAATCTACAATTTTTATATTTTCAATTAAAACTCTTTTAGAATTTTCGAAACAAATAAATCTAGGTCGTGGATAATTAAGTTGTTTATTTTTAAATGATTTCCACCAAAATTGACCATTTCCAATTAACGTACCTTGACCAGTTATTTTAATGTTTGATACATTTTTGCCATAAATTAAAGGAGCATAAGTAAGACATTCTAAACCTTCCCATCGTGATTGAACTAGAGGATATTCATCTATTTCATTAGTAAAGTAAAGAGTTGAACCTTCACCTAACATAAGAGTTACATTACTTTTCATTTCGATAGGACCAGTTAAAAAATCTCCAGCAGGTATTAAAACAATGCCACCATTGTTTTTTGAACATTCATTTATTGCTAAATTAATAACATTTTTAGACAAAGTATTTTTATTTGCTACTGCGCCATAATCTAAAATGTTATAAATATTTAAGTCGTTTATATTAATCATTTTTAAACTCCTGATAAATTTTATTTCTGCTTCTTAAGAATAACCCAAAGAATAATATCACATTTTCAAAATCAGAAAATCACTAGAAATATGTGATTCATTATTTTAAAATTTAGTTTTATTTTTTGGCCATCCTTAAATTAATAATTTATAAAACTATAATAAAACAGATAATTACAATATTAATGATAAATTATAATTTATTATTGTAATAATAGCAACTTTTATAATGCTTTTCTCTAATTTTTTTATTATATATTGCATTAAAAAATATTTTTTTTGATATCACTAAATATCGACTCCTAATGTCAAACGCAGTATATAACCTACTATAAATGATAGTCCTGCCACTCCTAAACTAATAAAACTCATTTCTAAAAATCTCTTTTTAAAGGAAAAGTCTTTTGCAATACTTATATAATAATTAAAAGCAAAAATTATTAATATTGCAGTAAATAAAGTAATTCCTAGACAAATAATATAATTATTCAAAAATAAATATGGCATAATTAACAACAATACTGTTATTATATAGGCAATTCCTGTATATACTGAAGCTTTAAAAGCAATTTTAGAAACATTTCCTTCTGATTTTCTTGATAAATATTCACTTGCTGCCATAGAAAATGAAGCTGAAATACCAGTTACAAGTCCTGTTATTACAATTAAATGTGTTTTTTGTAAAGCAAGGGTCAAACCAGCTAATACACCTGTCAATTCTACTAGAGCATCGTTCAATCCCAGTACAATAGAACCTAAGTATTTTAATTTTTCTTCATTTAACTTTATGAGCGTTTTTTCATGTTCTTCTTCCTCTTCAATAATCTTTTTTATTCCTGGTATTTGTTTATCTAATTTCATATAATTAATTTGGGCATTTTGTTCTCCTTTTTCCATAAGTTTTATACCAAATGTCAATCCAAAAATTAAAGAAATCCAATAATAAAAGAAAATTTTAAATCTGAAGGGTTTAACTTCTTTTTGCGTTATATTCTTCCAAAACTTATAGTGTTCAAACTCTGCATTTGCAATTCTCTTTAATGTTTCACGATTTTCATTGTTCTTTATTTTTTCTGAAAGTTTTATGTATATATAATATTCAGTTTTTTCATTTTTTTGAGCTACTAATATTTTGTCCATAAATTCCTTCGATATATCCATAATTTTTCACTCCATAAATATTTTATATAGGAATTTAAAAATAATATCCCCTATTTATATGATTATAAAATAAAAGAATAACTACAAATGTAAATTATTCTTTATAATTTTAGTAATATCATATAATGTTTTAAGTATATTATACCCAAGGAAATAATTTCAAACAAGACTTTATATAAAGCATTTTAAAATTGAAGATAAGCATAATAGTTTAATTTTTCTTCTTAATAGATATCCAAATTTCATAGCAAAAATTTTATCATCAGGTTTTTCAGATTCATTTTTTAAGAGAAATAACTTTGATATTCATAATATTTTAAATTTTTGTTTATATATTACCATATAACAAACTACATTTTATTAAATTGACAAATAAAACAAATATGTGCTTTAAAAAAGATAAAAAATTAGTTATCCACAGGTAAACATAATTCATTAACATAATGTGTATAACTTGTATAATAAAATCCTTTAAATTTAGGCATTTTAAAAATGGTTCTTCTTCACTTTTGATGAAAACTCTAAAAAAAATTATCCATTTAATTAAATATTAAATATTATTAAATACCCACTTATATCAAAGCTTTCAAATATTGATAATTCAAAAATAGACCACCATAATATTCCAAATAAACTTTTTCATCAAAAGTGATAAAGAAGCAAATTTGACCCACTTTTCAACTGTGAAATACAATATGATTTATGAACTGGAATATACTCCATTCTTTCCTGTGTTTTAAAAATGAAGATAGAATTGGTGTATTTAATGAAGGATTCTATTTTAAATTGGTTGTTAGATAGTAACTTTATTAAATTTTGATAAATTATGACATATAATAATCTTCATTTTTATATTGTATAATTATACAGAATATTGTATAATTATACAATACATTTATTTGGAGGTTTTTTATGCAAATGTTAGAAGAATTATCAATGAATGCAGTACCAGCATTACAAACTTTGTTATATGATGGTTGGATTTTAAGATTTGCAGAAGGATATGGAAATAGAGCAAATTCAGTTAATCCTTTATATCAATCCAGACATAATATAAATAATAAAATAGATAATTGTGAAAAGATTTTTTATAGCAGAAGTTTAAATCCAACTTTTAAAATAACACCATTTAATTTACCAAATAATTTAGATGAAGTACTTATGAATAGGAGATATTCAATAATACATCTCACAAGTGTACAGACTTTAAAATTAGACAAATTTGAGGAACCAATAATAAAATCTATATCAATGACTCATAAATTTGATGAAAATTGGTATTACTATTATTGTAATTTTAATAATATGTCAGGTAAAAATAAAATTATATACAAAAAAATGTTAGAAAATTTAATAACTTCTAAGTATTATATTTTGTTATTAGTTGATAATGAAGTTGTTGCTTGTGGTTTATTTGTAATTGAAAACAATTTTGCTGGTATATTTGATATTGTTGTTAAAGAAGATTATAGAAAAAAAGGATACGGAAGGCAGTTAATGCTTAATATTTTAAAATATAGTAACTCAAATAATACTAAGTTTGCTTATCTACAAGTTTTGATAGACAATGTTGCTGCTTTAAATCTATATTCAAAACTTGGATTTAGAGAAGCTTATAAGTACTATTATAGAGTCCTAGGTAGATAAATTTATTGAAACACATACCAAGGACTTCCTCATCATCAGAAAAAGTCCATCGTTCTAAGTCAATTTCTTACGACGTTACTTCATAAGTACTCCTCCAGAAGTATAACCAGCAATAAAATAGACATCCTCGTCAGAACTATGACATTTAGAAAAATTGGTGAATTATCTTGAATAAATTTTAGAAGGATATATTATCAGGTAGAATGGAAAAATTGTGGTTTAAAGCTAAATTATCATTAAAACATATTAGATTTTGAAAATAAGTATAATGGAATTAAACTAGTAAATATAATTTGAAGAATTATTTAAGCAATAAAATTAGTATTTTGGGAGCATTTTATGAATAATTTAATTATAAGAAATGAAGTAAAGAAAGATTATAGAATTGTTGAAAATATAACACGAGAAGCTTTCTGGAATTTACATGCACCAGGATGTGATGAACATTATTTGGCTCATATATTGCGTAAACATAAAGATTTTGTTCCTGAATTGGATTTAGTAGCAGAATTAGAAGGTAATGTCGTTAGCAATATTATGTATACTAAATCAAAGTTAATTGATGAAGAAGGAAAAGTAAAGAGTATTCTGACTTTTGGTCCACTCAGTGTTCTTCCTAAATATCAGTACAAAGGAGTTGGAAAGACATTACTTGAGCATTCATTTAAAAAGGTACTAGAACTAGGTTATGATACAATTGTTATTTTTGGAAATCCTGGAAATTATATTTCTCGTGGATTCAAAAGCTGTAAAAAATATAATGTTTGCTTAGAAAATGATGTATTTCCAACTGCAATGCTTGTAAAAGAGCTAAGAACTGGAGTTTTAAACGGTATAAAATGGAAATATTTTGCAAGCTCTGTTTACAATATAAATAAGGAAGAAGCTTTGAAATTTGATAAGTTATTTGAATTCAAACAAAAAGAATATAAGACTAGCCAAGAAGAGTTTTATATTTATAGTAATTCTACACTTTAATAAGTTATGTGTTGAAAACATAAACAAGTAATTTTTATAATATATGGAATTAAACGAAGTTTTGAAAAATAGAAAATCAGTAAAGAAATTTTAAAAATAAAGAAATTTCTAATATATTATAGAAGAAATATTGAAAGGTGGAAGATTAGCACCACAAACAGATACAACACATTACTATTTTGGAGTTATAAAAGATAATGAATTAAAAGAAAGAATAGCTACCTTGAAGTGTATTTTTGAAGTATTTATAAAAAGTAAATAACTTTAATAAGTATAATTAATCGTTGATATAAGGTGTATAAAACACATTTTTAGATTTGCTTATTTTTTGAAATGAGTGTAAACTAAATTTATTAATTTATATAAGTATAATATACAAAAGTTAGAGAAGGTGTTGTTAATATATGGGATATAAATCATTCGAAAGTTTTTTTCCTGAAATTGCCAAAAATGAGACAAGAACAATTACAATAAAGGAAGATAATGATACTTTACCTACTGACTGTTATTGCTTGGTGGAGTTATATTGTGATGAACCTGGATGTGATTGCAGAAGAGTAATTTTGTATGTAATCTCTTTTGAAACTGAAAAGAAATATGCAGTAATAAATTTTGGATTTGAAAGTAAGAACTTTTATAAAAAGTGGATAGGTAGTGATGATGAAGAAATTATAGAAGATTTTAAAGGTCCAGTACTTGAACCTTTGAGTGAACAATCAGAGTATGCTTTTAAAATTCTAGATATTGTAGAGAATGTGATTTTAAGAGATGAAAATTATATAGAAAGATTGAAACGGCATTATGAATTGTTCAAAAGCAAAATTGATGAAAAAATAGTTGTTTTAAATAGTGGAATTAGTAGAAATTCGTTATGTCCTTGTGGGAGTGGCAAAAAGTACAAAAGGTGCTGTGGGAAGTAAAAAATTATTTGAGATTTTGATACAGGAGGATTTATGTGGGTTTATAATCCAAAACCAGCAAAATTGAAACAGCATGAAAAAGCTAAATTATTGGAGTTTGTGTCTGAATTTGTAAAGAATTCAACTAAATTGAGTGGTGTAATTTCAAGATTTGATATAAAGGCAGGACGTTTGTATTTATATCATCTTGTAGAAAAATATGGATGGGATGATCCAAAAGTACAATTTACAATAGAACTTATTGATGGAAAATATCAAGAGTTTTATCTTGCAAGAATTATGATAATAGATGTCAAGGGTGAAAAGTGTAGGTTAGATTGGCAAAGGCATAATGGACAATGGATGGATTTAAAAGAAGGCACATTAGAGGAATGCTTAAAGTTTATTGAAAATGATGAATGGTTCAGCAATTTTATTTGATAAATAAAAGAAAAAACCAATTAATAGCATAGTATTCTTTCATTAATCCTATCAATTGCATCTGTTTCTGAACAATTAGGTCATGCAAAAATCTTCAGATGTTATTCCAAGTTTATGGTCATAATATAAGGAAAAACTCTAGTGAAGTTGCTGATATTATGAAAAGTGCTTTACTGGATGATCTTGATAAAACTTAATTTGAGCCTATCATTTCTTTGATAGGCTTTTTAAAATTTTAAATTAATAATATTTAATTAAAAATTTTCTCATAAGTGGGACTCTCAATTCCCACATTCTATCATTTTCTTTTACTAATTCTCTAAGTTT
>JBDMZA010000227.1:0-11028 GCA_039770155.1 Clostridiales bacterium | reverse complement strand
TGAAAATCTTTTTTTCCCTAAGATATTCTATATCTTCAACACTAAATTTTAAATTTTCAAGATATTCAATTAATTGCTCTAATCCAGCCATTATTGCAAATCCACCAGAATCAGGTACTTTTCTAAAAAACATGTCATAGTATGCTACAGTATTCTTTAAATCACTGTTAAAATAACCATTTGACATTGTCAGCTCGTAAAAATCAGTTAAAAGAGTTAAATTTCTTTCTATATTCATAAAATCACCTCTAATAGAAATTTAAATACTGTTCTATTGATCTAATATTATTTCAAATCTAGTAAAATCAACATTTTCAATAAATTGGTCTTTGAAAAATGATGTTTTTTTAAATGCTCCAAATTCTTTTGTATTTCTATCAAACCACATTGGTACTTGTATATCTAAATCTTTACAAGTTAAAATCAGTAATTCTTCTAATATATCTCTTATGGAATTTCTATTTGAATCTTCATCTAAAGTTTTAGTTTTAATGATTATATTATCTTTATAAATGTTTCCAGTAAGTTTCAATCTCTAACTCACCTCAAATCTTTAAAAATTCTTCGTATATCTAAATACCAATAATATCTACCTTAGGGATAGCCAAAAATTTCATAAACCAATCTGTTTCTGAAAACATCGATGGTTTAACAAATTTTCAAAAAAAGTTGACTAGTTTATTTTTTGATTTTGCCTTAAAATACTAAAACAGGTATTTTGGATATCCATTAATAATACCTGTTTTTAAAAATTTATTTATAATAAAGAATACTTATTTTTTTAACCAACTCATCATTTTTCTAAGTTCTGTACCAACAGTTTCTAATTCATGTTCTGATTCTTTCCTTCTTGTTGCAAGTAATTTAGCTCTACCACCTGATTTATTTTCAGAAATCCAATTTGAAGCAAAAGTTCCATCTTGAATATCACTTAGAACTTTTCTCATAGTTTTTCTTGTTTCATCTGTTATAACTTTTTTTCCAGTTACATAATCACCATATTCAGCTGTATCACTTATTGAATATCTCATATATGAATATCCACCTTGATTTATTAAATCAACAATTAATTTCATCTCGTGTATACATTCGAAGTAAGCAATTTCGGGTTGATAACCGGCTTCAACTAATGTTTCAAATCCAGCTTTCATTAATTCTGTAACTCCTCCACATAAAACCGCTTGTTCTCCAAACAAATCTGTTTCTGTCTCTTCTTTAAACGAAGTTTCAAGAATTCCTGCTCTGCCTCCGCCAATTCCTGATGCATATGCAAGAGCATAATCTTTAGCCTTTCCTGAAGAATCTTGATGAATAGCTATCAAACAAGGTACACCTTTTCCCTCTTGATATTGACTTCTTACAGTGTGTCCGGGTCCCTTTGGTGCAACCATTACAACATCTACATCTTCTGGAGGCAATATTTGATTGAAATGAATATTAAATCCATGAGCAAACATAAGTACATTTCCACTCTCTAAATTATTAACCACATAATCATTATAAACATCTGCCTGATCTTGATCAGGAAAAGTAAACATAATTACATCCCCTAATTTAGCTGCTTCATCGATACTTTCAATATTCAAACCATCTTCTACAGCTTTTAAAGCAGATTTTGAAGACTTATTTCTTACTCCTACAATAACATTGATTCCACTCTCTTTTAAATTTTGAGCATGGGCATGTCCTTGACTTCCATATCCTATAACTGTTACAGTTTTTCCTTCTAATAAACTTAAATTACAATCACTGTCATAATACATCTTTGCCAATTAAATTCACTCCTTATGGTTATTATTTGCTTTGAGAGATTTATCTCCTCTTTCTATAGATATTGTACCTGTTCTAACAATTTCTTTAATTCCAAACTGATCTAACATATCCATTAAGGCATTTACTTTTTCAGTACTTCCAGCTACCTCTATGGTCAATATATTACTTGTTACATCTACAATATTTGCTCTAAAAACTTCAACTATTTGAATAATTTCAGATCTGGTAACTTTAGTTGCATTAACCTTAACCAATGCCAATTCTCTAACTACCGAATTTTCTTTAAACAATTGTTTGATTTTTATAACATCAACTAATTTGTTTAGTTGCTTAGAAACCTGTTCAACAGTATAATCATCGCCATCGACAACTATAGTTATTCTGGAGATGTCTTTAACTTCAGTCACACCGACTGCTAGACTATCAATATTAAATCCTCTTCTGCTAAAAAGACCAGCTACTCTTGATAGAACACCTGCATGATTTTCAACTAAAACAGATAGTATATGTTTAGCCATTTCAATCTCTCCTTTATATTAATTCTTCAAATTTATAATAATTATTTATTAATAAAACATTATCATTTTGTAAATCAAATAATTCTGTCCAGAAAACCTTAAAAATAATATCACTTTTTTAAAATCTGAGAACTACTAACATCCAGTAATTCATTATTTTAAAATGTAAATTTATTTTTGGCTATCTCTTAACTCTATTATAAATTTAAAATCATTTTAAGTTTTTATAAAATCTATTTTACCATTTTAGATATTAATATTTAAAGTCTTATTATATAAATTTTCATATAATAAAATTATTCCTTCATCATTTATTGATTATTATAGGGATGAATGGAATAATAAAAATTTAATTATTTTACTAAATTTTAAAATATTTTATCAATATAACTTCTATATGTCAATATTTTGGGTAAGATAAAAAAATAAACTGATCCAAATATACCAGAAACATCAAAAAAATAAATCCACACTTTAAAATAATGGATCACATAATTTTAGTGAACTTCAGATTTTAAAAATGTGATATTATTTTTTAGGGTTTCCTAAAGTTTATTTTCAGTTTATTTTAAATTTATTTTTTAATTCTAACTAAACTTCTTCTTTACTTTCTATTATCTTCTTCACACTTTTTTCAAATTTAACTCTTGGTAACATAACTTGATGTTCACAGCCTAAACATTTAATTCTAAAATCCATGCCAATTCTTGTTACTTCCCATTGTTTTGAACCACAAGGATGATTTTTTTTTAGTTCCACTATATCTCCAACAAAATATTTATGATTCATATTTTCTTCCTACCTTTACATGTAATACTAAGGGATATCTAAAAAATTAATTCATGCGAAAAGAATTTTGCTATTTTTTAGTTCTTCTAGATATCATATGCAATAATTATTGCTTTTGCAATATCCATCATAGGCAATCCTTTATCCATACTCTGTTTTTGTATTTTTTTAAATGCTTCTGGCTCAGTTAAATTAAGATTTTTCATTAATAATCCTTTTGCCTTTTCAATTTCCTTTCTTGCCATTAACGAATTCTTTAGTTCTTTTATTTCAGCTTCCAATGACTTTACTCTTTTATTTTTTTTTACTATGCTCTCTATAAAACTAATTAGCACATATTTATTTATAGGTTTAACCATATAAGTAAATGTATCTCTAGACTTTAATTCTTCTATTTTTGAAATATTTTCTTCTGAAATCATTAATAAGACTTCGCTTATTTTATCTTTTAACAAAATTTTTGAAAGTTCTACACCATTCATAATATTTATATTGTATTCAAGTAAAATAATATCGGGTTTTATTACTTTAGTTTTTTTTAGACACTCCTGCCCATCTTTTGCATAATCAGTTATTATATATTTATTAGATGATAAAATATTTCTAACCTTACTCAATATATTATCATTGCTAAGACATAACAAAATCTTAAATGGATTCATTTAAACACCTCTTTATTCTCAAAATAAAAGACAGCTAACCTTTAATTTAGCTGCCTCTTTGCAGTTTAATATTTTTAAAGTAGATACCCAAAAAATAAACTCTAATACTTGAGTATGAATTCGCGTAATTTAAACGAACTTCAGACAAAAAGTATTTGGTATTATTTTTTAGGTTCTCCTAATTTAATTTTTGATATTGTCATAATTTTATCTAATATTTAGTTAAATAATTTTTAATTTCCCATTCTGATACTGTTGTTATATATTCATTCCATTCTTTTTCTTTAGCTTCAATATATTTATTAAACACATGCTCACCTAAAGTTAATTTAACAATTTCATTCTTTTTCATCTCATCAATTGCAGCTTTCAAATTTCCTGGAAGAGATTTAATATTAGATTTTTCTCTTTGCTCATCTGTCATAGCAAATATATTTTTATCAACAGAATTTGGAGGTTCTATTTTATTCTCAACTCCATCTAAACCTGCGTTTAATATAGCTGCAAGAACTAAATAAGGATTGCATGAAGGATCCGGATTTCTAAGTTCTATTCTTGTTGCATCCTTTCTTGCTGCAGGTATCCTAATCAAAGGACTTCTGTTTTGTGCAGACCATGCTATATTTACTGGTGCTTCATAACCTGGAACCAATCTTTTATATGAATTAACAATTGGATTAGTAAGGGCAGTAATACCAGCAATATTTTTCATTAATCCACCTATAAACCAATGTGCCTCTTTGCTCAATCCATCTTTGGTTGATTCATCGTAAAATTCATTTTTTTCGTCTTTAAACAAAGAAACATTAGTATGCATTCCTGAACCATTTATACCAAAAACAGGTTTTGGCATAAATGTTGCATGTAATCCATGTCTTTGTGCTATAGTTTTGACTACTAACTTAAATGTTAATATATTATCTGCAGTAGTTATTGCATCTTTATATTTAAAATCTATTTCATGTTGACCACGTGCTACTTCATGATGTGAAGCTTCAACTTCAAATCCCATATCCTCTAGCATTAAACACATATCTCTTCTTGCATTTTCTCCTAAATCAACTGGACCCAAATCAAAATATCCTCCTGAGTCATGTGTTACAGTTGTAGGATTTCCTTCATTGTCAGTTAAAAATAAAAAGAATTCACATTCTGGACCTACATTAAAAGATTCATATCCCATATCATTTGCTCTTTTTATAGCTCTTTTTAAAACATATCTTGGATCACCTTCAAATGGTGTTCCATCTGGATTATAAATATCACAAATTAATCTTGCAACTTTACCTATTTGAGGTCTCCATGGAAATATTGAAAATGTATTAGTATCAGGTCTTAAATACATATCTGATTCTTCTATTCTGACAAATCCTTCTATGGATGAGCCATCAAACATACATTTATTATCTAGTGCCTTTCCTAATTGATCAATAGTTATTGCTACATTTTTTAATGTTCCGAATATATCTGTAAATTGTAATCTTATAAATTTAACATCTTGTTCCATAGACATTCTCATAATGTCCTCTTTTGAATATTTTCCCATTTATATAACTCCTTTATTATATATTTAGGAGAACCTAAAAAATTATCAAATTCTTTTCGTCTGGAGTTCACTGAAATCACTCGAACTCTTACTAGAGAATTAGAGTTTATTTTTTGGATATCCCTTAGTATAACTAAAATTTTTTAAATAAATATATATTATTCTTTTTTTAAGAATAATAAAAATGTTCTCAAAAATAGCTTTAAAAGCTTATTTGAGAACATCATTGTCTCAGATTAATAATTTAATTTCTATGTTTATATTTTACTCATCGCTTCACTTTCATTACTGTATATCTCAATAAAATTGTTTAACTTAGTCACTTCAAACAAGTTCATTATTTCGGGAAGTAAACTACAAAGAACTATTTTTCCATTTTGCTCTCGGAATTTTTTATAAGTATCAATAATTATACCAAGTCCTATACTATTCATATAGACCATGCCTTCCATGTTGACAACTACTTTTTGGCCGGCACTCTCTTTAACAAGATTATCAAGGAGATCTTTAAAATTATTTTGAGTAGAAACCCTAACTTGTCCAGTTAATTTTACAACCTTGACACCATTTAATTCTTTAACTTCAGCTTTCATTGTTTAACCTCCCCTAAGGATATTTTACAGTTTCACTGCATTATGACCATAAAATCAATTAAATATATCGAAAACCTTACATTTTATGTAAGAAACTTAAATTTCATAAATTATATAACTTAAAATTCTCTCTGTACTAGCAAAGCATTTTTTTAATAAATATGTAAATTTTTAAAAAGATTAAATTTAAACAGTGATCGTTCTCTTTTAAAATGTATCAACTAATGATTTTTATAAATAAAGAATATTATAGATATCAACATCTTCTTAATATATTATATAACACAAATATTTTTTTTTCAATTCACTTTTATTTCTTTTAGGGACAGCAAAAAAATAACTCTACATTTTAAAATAATGAATCACGCGATTTTAGTGATTCTCAGATTTTAAAAATGTGATATTATTTTACAATATGACTTACGCTATTTTTATGGGTTTAAAACCAATAGAATCCGCTGATGTTAAAAATGTTTCAAATTTATCAAATTTTATTTTTCTAAATTCTTCTATATTATTTCCATGTATATGACCATAAATAATTTTTTCTATAGAATATTTTTCTATTATTTTAATAAACCCACTATCTTTATTATTTTTATCAAAAGGTGGATAATGTAACATTAAAATAATATCTTTATTATCTCTTTGTTTTTTTGCAAGATTAATAGAATTTTCCAATCTTATTAACTCTCTTTTATAGATTTTATGATCACTTTCTGTAGAATCATCATTTGGAATTTCCCATCCTCTTGTTCCACATATCAAATATTTTTCCAATTCAATAAAATTGTTCTTAATAAAATTTATTGAGTTAAATTTATTAACAGATAAAAAATCTATGAACTTTTTTGACGAAGGCCACCAATAATCATGATTTCCCCTCAATAAAATCTTAATTCCATTTAAATTTTCAATAAATCTAAGATCCCTCTCAGCTTCCTTTAAATTAATTGCCCATGAAATGTCTCCTGCAATAATAACAACATCCTCATTTCCAACTAATAATTGCCAATTTTTTCTAATCTTTTCAACATGATTTATCCATTCATCACCAAATATATCCATTGGTTTTTTTCTACATAATGATAAATGTAAATCTGATATAGAATAAATATTCAATTTCTCATACCCCTAAAATGTATATATATTTTTTCAGCAAGTTCTTTATTTATTCCTTTTACCTTTAATAATTCTAGTATATCTGCTTCTTTTAATTTTTTTATTGAACCAAAATATTTAATAAGTTCTATTTTCTTTTTAGGTCCTACTCCATCTATATTATCAACTTCTGATTCTCTATATCTTTTTGTTCTTAGATTTTTATTGTAATCAATTGTAAATCTATGTACCTCATTTTGTATTTTTGAGAAAAATCTAAATATTTCCATATCATCTAATATATTAATTTCTCCATCCCGTGTCATTACTGCTCTTGTTTTATGCTTACTATCTTTTACCAAACCATATACAACTATATTTATATTCATTTCTTCCAAAACTTCTTTTACTGCATTAATATGTCCAAGTCCTCCATCCAATAAAATCAAATCTGGAGTTTTTGAAAATGAATTATCTTCTGAACTTAACTTTCTTTTAAATCTTCTATAAATGATTTCTTGCATACAAAGATAATCATTTGGTTTATCTAAACTACTCTTAATCTTAAATCTTCTATAGTCACTTTTATTTTCTTTACCATCTTGGAAAACAACCATAGAACCTACAATTTCAGAAATTCCTGTGTTTGAAATATCATAAGCTTCTATTCTTTTAGGAATATTCTCAAGTTCCAATATAATCTTTACCTTCTCCAATAATTTAATTAAATTTATATTTTCTAAACCCAATTCAATTTTTTTGTGTAAAATAATTTTAGCATTTTGCTTAGCCATCTTTATATAATCCAGTTTTTCTCCCTTTTTAGGAAAAATTAAATTTACCTTTGAACCTCTTTTTTTAGTTAACCAATCTTTAATTGTTTCTACATCACTTATACTATATTCTAAAATAAGACTTTTAGGTATAAACTGTTCTTTATCATAATACTGTTTGATAAAAGAATTTATAATTTCTTCTATTTTTGATGATGATTCATTTTTAAATAAAAAATCAGCATTACCGATAAGTAATCCTCCACGAATAAAAAAGACTACAATAATAACATCTTTTTCATCTTTTGCACTAACAATTACATCCTGATCTTCTTTTGAAACCGATACCACTCTTTGTCTTTCCAACATATGTTTTAAGCTTTTAATTTTATCCCTGAATAAAGCTGCTTTTTCAAAATCTAAATTATTTGAAGCTTCTAACATTTCTTTATTTAAACTATTTAACATATCACCATAATTACCGTTTAAAAAATCACAAACCTGTTTTATAATATATCCGTAATCTTCTTTAGATATACTTTGCGTACATGGTCCATGACATTTTTTTATATGATAATTTAAGCAAGGTCTTTCATGTAACTTTTTTAAATCCTTACTACATGTTTTAATAGAAAATAAATCCTTTATTATTTTTAGAGTTTCCTTGACTGAGGATGTTTGAGAATAAGGGCCAAAATATTTTGACCCATCTTTTTTAAACTTTCTTGTTACAATTACCCTTGGAAACAATTCTTTCATTGTTACCTTTATAAAAGGATAATTCTTATCATCTTTTAGTAATATATTAAATTTAGGTTTATGTTCCTTTATTAAGTTGTTTTCAAGTATCAAAGCTTCCATTTCAGAATTTGTAATAATATATTCAATATCACAAATCTTTGATACAAGTAAACAAGTTTTCTCTGAATGACTAGCATTTGATTGAAAATACTGTCTCACTCTGTTTCTTATCACTATAGCTTTTCCAATATAAATTATTTTTAAATTTTCATCTTTCATTATATATATACCAGGCTTTTGAGGTAAAATATCCAGTATTTTTCTTATTTTATCAGTCATCTATAATCACACCCTGTTAAGTATGTGTTCTGCCGCATCAATATTATCACATTCCAAAACAGTATATGCAAGTTTTCTTGCTTCTTCCAAACTGACTCTTCTAATAATATGGCATATTTTATCTATTTTAGCTGGCATCATACTTAGTTCATCCGCTCCTATACCCATTAACAGTATTGCTATCAAAGGATCTGAAGCTATTTCTCCACAAATACTAACTCTTCTATTTCTTCTTTTTGCTTCAGTTATCACATTGGTTATAATAGCAAGGAATTCTGGTAATACTGATTTAATTCTTTCACTTTTAAAATCCCTTCTATCTATCCCCATAAATTGCTCTAACATATCATTTGTACCTATACTTATAAAGTCAACATGTTCTAATATGTCCCTTATATTTTTAACCCCTTCTTTTGTTTCAATAGTTGCACCAAGTTTCACATGTCGTAAGGGTTTATTCTCTCTAACCAGATCTCTATATACTTCTCTTACAATGTTCTTCGCCTTTAAGATTTCATTCACTGTATTAACCATTGGAAATGAAATCCTCACATCTCCTAATTCTGATGTTGACATTATAGCCCTTATCTGTTCTATAAAGACATCCTTCTGTACAAGAGAAAAACTAATTCCCCTTAAAACTTCTAAAGATGAATTTGTTTTTGTATTGATATCATTAAAAGCCTTATCTTGACCGATATCCAAAGTTCTTATAACAACAAATTTTTTATTCATCTTTTTTACAATTTTTGCATATGCATTATATTGTTCTTTTTCATCTGGCATTTTATTACTTTTTATAAATAATAACTCTGTTCTTACAAGTCCTATACCATCTAGATCATTATCATTAAATTTGTCTAATTCTTGTAAATTACCTATATTAGCAGTAACATCAATTTTATAACCGTCAGTAGTTACAGCACATCTTTTACGCCTTCTTAAAAATTCTTTAAAAATGAGTCTATAATTTTTTAAGCCCGCCTTATAATAAGCTCTATATTTCTCAAGTTCTAATTTATCAGGATATACAATAATTTTCCCTTTGTCACCATCTATAACCGCAAATTCCTCATTAAAACTATTAACATTTTCTACTTTAATATTATTTAAAGCAGGAATGCCCAAGCCCCTAAGGATTATAGCTGCATGAGAAAGATAAGCAGCACCTTCTTGAGCTATAACCCCCATAACTTTTTTCTTAGCAATTCTGGCAGCAAGAGAAGGTGTCAACTGTTGTACAAAAATTATTTGTTTCCTAACTATTTTATCTATTTCCTCACTATCTTCACCATGTATATTTCTGATAATTCTCTGTTTTATATCTCTTAAATCATGTATTCTCTGTTTCATGTATTCATTATTACTAATTAAAAGTGCATTTATATAATTGGATATACAATAATCGACTGCATAATCTGCGTGATATAATTGCAATTCGATTAAATCTTTCATCTCTCGAATAAAACTTTTATCTTTCAAAATCATCTTATAGACTTCAAATATGTTATTATCATGCTCACTTAATGAATCTCTAAAACTGTCTTTTAGATCATATATCTCAATTTTAGCATTGTTAATAGCAGTTTCTAATTTCTCTATTTCTTCTAAAGTATCATCTTGGTCTATTTTTTCTTTGTTTATGTCTAAAGTTTTTTGCTTTAATATATGTATTTTTCCAAGTCCTATTCCATTAGAAACAGATGTGCCAATAACTTCTGTTCTTGTCATTTCTACCCGATTTCTCCCAAATCATTATTTAAATATTCTTCGAGTTCTCTTAAAGCAGTTTTTTCATCATCACCTTCTACAGCAATTATAACAGACTCTCCCATTTGAATGCTAAGTGATAAAAGTCCCAATAAGCTCTTTGCATTGGCTTTCCTCTCATCCTTTTCAATCCAAATACTTGACCTATAACCAGATGATTTATGAATAAATAAAGCTGCTGCTTTTGAATTTAAACCTAAAGGGTTTTTTATTTCAATTTCCTTAGATACCATTATTATTTACCTCCCAATATTTTCTTAGAATTTGTCTTTTATCTTATTTATGTTAATTTAAGCTATAGATTTATTATAACAGATAATTAAACTCCAAGTCCAAATTTTTAAACAATATTTGACTTAATAAATAGACCAAGTTTACTCTTTAAATTATTGAATATACAGTTGTATTATCCTATTGGTAAGT
>JBDMZA010000226.1:0-9976 GCA_039770155.1 Clostridiales bacterium | reverse complement strand
TTGTCAAATCTTCATAAAACACATCCATATCTTGTTCTACCATATTTTCTTTAACACCTTCATTACCAACAAATTGAATTTTCAATTCTTTTGAATCCATATTAATTCCTCCCCCATTATAGTAATTTGATTAATAATGAAAAAAACAAATTGCTATAAATCCTTTTTTTGTATATCTAATATTATTTTTTGATTCCATCTAGCTTTTCTACATGTGGATTAAAAATCTTTTCGTCTGACATAAATTCACCCAAATATATCCTTATCCTGTCAAAAGTCCAATTTACACCTTGTTTTTTTTTGTACAAATACTGCATTTCCAAGCCTATTTTCTTCCATGTTTTTTCATCTATAGATTTATAATATAAAGCTTTTTTATTATTTATCATTGAAATCATAGATTTTAATAAAGGATCATCGCTATTTAAATACTTCAATGACTCTGAAGACTTAAAATTATAAAAAGGCGGCAAAATTCCCATATTGCATAATTCTTTTTGATTTTCATTTAAGGCTAATTTGTTCAAAAAACTAACAATTTTAGTTGGTATAGTATTTGGATTATCAATTTTATCTACTACTAAATATTTAGTAATACCACATACAATATTATTATTTACCGCACCATTTTCATTATTACTTATTGGTATAGGTATTATTCCAAATTCATCTTTGTTTAATTCAGTACCCCTAATTGATTTTTCTACATGTGGCCATATCCATGTCCCTGAAATACAAAAAACTCCTTCTTCTGCAAAAATATTAATTCCACTATTATATAAGTCAGTTTCAACTTCTGAAAAAACATTAGTATCAGTTTCACCCAATGAAATTAGATTAAAATATTCTCTTTCTATTCTTTCATATTCATCATTATTATGGAGCAAATTATATTCCAATATTGATTGGTACAAATTCAATACATCTTCAAAATTACTATACTCTTCCAATAAATACTTATTTTCATTATAAGAATTTACAAAATCTTTTTCTCCATTATTTACTAAAGCTATAGACACATAATGCCTTCCATAAAGCCAATCTAAAGGTAAAATAGCAATTGGAGGATTATCTTCTTTTTTTAATAATTTTAAATCCTCTATAAATTCATCCCGAATTATTCCACTAGAATAATCATTTAGTATTTTATCTTTAAATTGTTTAGAATCTATATTGTTTTTATTATAGATCATTCCAAATCCTTCTATGGAAAATGGAATAGCTATAACTTCTTTTTCTGTAGAAGTAATTACATTATTTTTATCAAATACAATGTTTTTAATAAAGTCAATATCAGAACTAATGTTATTACTAAATTTTTTGATACACTCTGTATCTTTTAAATCAAAATAATGATTCTTGTTTTTATTTAGCAACACATCATCTTCATCAACCATTTTAATTACATTATCTGTTTTACCTTTATAAATTTCATTATACTCATTAAGATCACATACAATAACATCTTTATCAATATCTTTTAAAAATATTTCTAAATCTTGATTTAATTCAGGTTTTGTATTTACAAAAATTATTTTATCTCCATATGATGTAAGTTTTGAATAAGTGTAATAAACAGAAATAGAAGTTATAACTGTAATAAATAAAACTATAACTAATATTCTTCTATATTTATAAGTTATCATATCAGAATCTTTTAATTTTTTATAAAATTCGACTATTCTAGAAATAAATTCAGGAAGTTTACTATTAAAATCAGACAAAAAATCTCTAACATTAGAATATCTATAATCTAAATCAAGGCTTAGTGCTCTTTTAAGAGAATCCTCAGTTGTTTTTTTCATTTTTAATTTTTCAGGAAAATAAATCCAATCTTTATTATTTCCTTTTAAATAATATCTTTTTAGAGGTGTTTTCAAATTAGATCTTACATATTTTTTATATTTATGTTTTGCTATTTTATATACTTTATCATCCATATTATAATATGTTATATGTAATAATTCTTTAAATTCTTCAATTGAATTAAATATTGAATTCTTACCATCTGTTGAAAGTGCTGTCAATAAAAGTTCCTCGATTTCTGTATAAAAAACCCCTTTCAAACATTCAATTTTGTCAAAGGACTTCAAAAGATCTTTATTGCCATTTGTTTCAAATTTCTTATATAAAACTCTTTTTAGAATGGATGGTGGATTAATTTTTGTAATTTTTTTATATTCAAGCAAAGCTATATCATACACTCCGTTTTTTGTTGTCTCAACAGTTTTTAAAAGTGTTTCTTTAAATAATTTTACTGATGAAAACCTTTTTTCATAATAAATTTCCAATGCTGTTTTTATAACTTTTTCAACTTCATAATTTATTTTTACTCCAAGTTGGGAAGGCATTCTTAAAACTTCTCTCTCAGTGGAATAAGTAATATCAATTCTGTCAAAAACACTTGGTATACGTTTTCCGGTCAAAGCCTTATATATTATTGCAGCAATAGAATACACATCCATCCATGGTCCATGTAAAAAACTATCTTTTTGATATTGTTCTAAAGGAGAATATCCTTCAGAAATTTTGACCGTTATACTTTGTCTCTGCTCATCTAAAGAATGACAAGCCAGACCAAAATCAATTAAAAAAACTTTATTTGAACCCTTTTCTACTAAAATATTTTCAGGTCTTATATCTTTATGATACATTTTATACTTTTGATGTATATTTTGAACTATATCCATCAAAGGATATACTATTTCTAAAATTTCATCTAAATTTAGTTTTCTGTTTTTTGAATTTAAATAATCAGAAAAAGTTAAACCTTCTTTATATTCTGAAACAATATAATTTGTCTTATTATCTTCAAAATATTCTACTGGTCGTACTATTCCATCTTCATTTTTTATCTGATTTAAATTTTCGAACTCATTTCTAAATAGATTTCTATCTTTTTCAAATTCATGTAATCTTCCATCAACAATATTTAAACTGTTTTCTCCTATATTTCTATAAACTATATTTAAAGGGAAAAACTCTTTCACAGTAAACTTAACATCTTTATCAGAAGATAGATGTGCTCGATATGCTATACTAAAAGCACCTGAACCTAAAATTGTTTCAACTATATATTTATTATTAATTAAAGTTCCATTTTTTAAATAGTTTTTGTCATAAAACTGATTATCCAAATATTAAAACTCCCGTCTTAACAATGATGTTTTTATACATAGTTAAAATTAATAATATGACTTTTTGAAATGATTCTTTATCAGATTATTTTCACTTCAAAATTTATTAAAAAAGATGAAATATTGGATAAAAATACTATATACATTATTATATTATATAACACAATAGTTTACAAGTTTGATAAAAAGTTATTATATTACTTTTATCTTAAAAATTTATTCATTATTTTCTAATATACATTTATTTTCTGGATCTTCCTGATTAACTTTCTCAACTTCAATAACAAGTCTTTCCCAAATATTTTCTATTTCATCTACAACATTTTTAATATTAGCTTCAATAGGAGTCTTAAATTCCTGTAAAGCTTTTATAATTAGTGGCTCAAAAGGTATTTTACCTATAACAGGAAACTCATTTTCAACACAAAATTCTTCAATTTTCATAGTTATTTCAGAATTCAAATCAAATTTATTTATACATACAAAAGCAGGTATTTGAAAATGTCTTGTTGTTTTTAAAACTCTTTCCAAATCACTAAGTCCTGACATTGTAGGCTCTGAAACTACTACTACAGCATCTGTTCCTGTTATAGAAGCTATTACAGAACAACCAATTCCAGGCGATCCATCAATGAGAATCCATTTCTCATCCTTTTTAAAATCATATACATTTTTTCTAACTTTTGTTACCAATCTGCCAGAACCTTCTGAACCTATATCAAGTAATGCATGTGCAAATGTATTATTATTAGATTTCGAAACATAAGTTTCCCCTGTTTTTACCTCATTAAGTGATATTGCTCCATGATGACATGCAATTTTACATGCTCCACATCCTTCGCATTTAAGTGACAATATTTGTAATTCACTATTGATTGCATCAAATCTACATACATTTTTACATAGGCCACATTCTATACAAATATTTTTGTTAATTACTGCTTCTTTTGCTCCAAAATAGTCTTCTTTTTTTAATATATTACCTTTTAACAAAATATGAAGATTTGGCGCATCCACATCGCAATCAGCAATAATTTTATCCTTTACTAAAATATTCAAAGATGAAACAAGAGTACTTTTGCCAGTTCCACCTTTTCCACTTATAAATGTTATTTGTTTCATTTTTTAGTACTCCTCTCCATCTTTTCATATAATTTCACAAAAGATTCTTTATATTTATTTTCTAAGTATATCGGCAGTATGCCATTTGAATATGCTTGAGCAATTTCTTTCGAGTATGGAATCTCCATAAGTATCTCAATATTACTATCAGAACAAAAGTTTTGAATACTTAAATCTTCTTGTGAAGCTTTATTTATAACTACTCCAAAGGGAATCTCCATTTTTTTAACAAGTTTAACTGCTATTTTCAAATCATGAAGACCAAAAGGTGTTGGTTCAGTAACCAAAACACAATAATCGCAACCTTCAATTGATTCTACAACGCTACATGAAGCTCCTGGTGGACAATCTAATATTACAGTAACATCTTTTCTTAAATATTTTTTTAACTTCCTGATTATTGGCATGCTTATTGGTTCTCCAACATTTAACAGTCCCTGCATAAAATCATTATTAGAAGTTGATTCTATAACACCAATATTCCTTTCAGTTTCATCAATTGCTTTTTGTTTACAAGTTAATACACAAGCTCCACAATGATGACAAATCTCAGGAAATAGCAGTACATTTTCTTTAATTACAGCTATAGCATTATACTGACATGCTTTTCCGCACTCCCCACAATAATTACATTTTGCTTCATTAATTTTTGGTATTAAAACATTTATTAAAGTAGATTTATCAATCTTAGGCTTTAAAAAAATATATCCATTTGGTTCTTCTACATCACAATCCACATATTGAAATTTATCTAATGATAAAGCCAGGCTTGCTGAAACAGTTGTTTTACCGGTTCCACCTTTCCCACTTAAAACTGCAATTTTCATTTTTTTTCTCCATTTATACCAAAATGTTGTTCCACCGGATTATCTATATAACTTAATAAGTCTTTTTTATATTTTTCAATATTTTCTTTTACAGACACAGATAATCCTTTTATTATTTTAATATTTGCTGCTTTCAGTACTTTCATTGCATTTGGACCTACATTACCTGTAATAACAGCTTCTGCTCCCTCTTCAACTACTTTCTGAGATGACATAATTCCAGCACCTCCTGAAGTTTTAGCCGCTTCATTATCAATCACTTTAAAATCCATAGTTTCTGAATCTACAATTATAAAAAATGCAGTTCTCCCAAATCTTTGATCCAAAATACTACCCATATTATCGCCTGTTGATGATACGCAAATTTTCATTTATGAACCCTCCTATTTTTTTATTTTATCTTTTCTCCATATAAAAATACTATTAAATTCTATCCCTCCGAGATTCGCTTGAATTGCAAGAATGCGAATCCATACTCAAGGATTAGAGTTTATTTTCTTGATATATATTAGGCATAAGGCAGAATCAAAAAATAAACTAGTCAACTTTTTTTGAAAATTCATTAAACCATCGATAATTTCAGAAAAAAATTGTCTTATGAAATTTTTGATTATGCCTAAAACATCATTATTTTTAGAAAAAAAGTTGTCTTATAAAATTTTTGATTATGCCTTATATAATTTTGAAATATTCAAAATAAAATTATTTGTTTTCTTCAAAATTTTTTAATTGATTTTCAACTTTTTGAAGTTGTTTTTCAAGTAAATCTTTTTGATTATTCAATATTACCTTTTTGTCTAATACATCATGATTTACTAAATCATTTGAATTAAATCTTCTTCCCATTCCTCTTCCATGACCACTTCCGCAATTTAAATATCCTGGTGATTTGTAACCAACACAATATCCAAATTTTTTTCCTGTCATTGAACCCATTCCATTTGAACCAGTTCCATCTCCTCTTGGCATAATAATTCACCTCCTGAATTTCATATTGGGCATATGCTCATTTATATTATATTTTCTTTTTCGGCATATGTCAATAACCCTAAAAATATTTTTTTCAACTGACCATTCACCTTTGTTAACAAATCTCATAAATAACAATATTAGTTATAGTCAAAAAATAAACTATTCAACTTTTTTTAAAAATCCATTAAACCATCGGCATTTTCAGAAAAAAGTTGTCTTATGAAGTTTTTGATTATGCCTTAATCCTATTAAGCCTCCTACTAAAACTGCTAATGAATAGGATAAAAATAAATTAGATTTTTCGATTGATAAATTCGTATGTTTCAAGTGAAATTCAGACGAAAAGAATTTGGTATTATTTTTTAACTTCTCCTATTTTACATTTTAACATTTTACTTTTCACTTGAATTTATTTAACTATTATGAGATAATCTTTAATTAGGTTTATATAAAATCTATTAGAGACTATCAAAAAAAATAAATCTTTATTCTTAATAATTTAAATTATCAATATTTAATAATTTATAAGTAAAAGGAATCAGATAATATTTTTAGTTCTCCAGAGGAATTAACAAGAAATAATTTTATTTATCAAGTAATAATAATTAGGTTTAAAGTTTAAATTTCAAATTTTAAATACATTTCTATAATATTCCTTAAATAATTAAATAAATTTTATATAATTTACTTATAATAAAAAAAGGAGTAATTAATGGAAAATATAATATTTAATGATTTAGACTTATCTATTGAAACAAAAAAGGCAATTAAAGATATGGGATTTGAAGAAGCTACACAAATTCAATCTCAATCAATTCCAGAAATTTTAAAAGGTCATGATATAATTGGTCAAGCTCAAACAGGTACAGGTAAAACTTGTGCTTTTGGAATACCTATTTCTGAAATGATGGATAATAAAATTGAAGGTGTTCAAGCTTTAGTATTATGTCCAACCAGAGAATTAGCAATTCAATCTTCAGCTGAATTAAAAGAACTTTTAAAATACAAAAAAAACATTGTATGTTTACCTATTTATGGTGGTCAACCTATTGATAGACAAATAAAAGCCTTGAGAAAGAGACCTCAAATAATAATTGGAACTCCTGGCCGAGTTATGGACCACTTAAGGAGAAATACATTAAAACTAAAAAATCTAAAAATGCTTATTTTAGATGAAGCTGATGAAATGTTAAATATGGGATTCAGAGAAGATATTGATGTTATAATAGAAAAAATACCAAATAAAAGACAAACAATTTTATTTTCTGCTACAATGCCAAGAGAAATATTAGAACTGACAAAAAAATATCAAGATAATCCAGTTAAAATCAAAGTTTTTCACAAAGAAGTAACAGTTTCAAATATAGAACAATTCTATCTTGAAGTAAGTAACAATTCGAAATTAGAACTACTATCTAGAATCATTGATACAAATAATTTGAAACAATCTTTAATTTTTTGCAACACTAAAAAGCGTGTAGAAGAAGTTGCAACAAATTTACAGGCTAGAGGCTATTCAGCTGACTTTATTCATGGTGATATAAAACAAGAACAACGAGATCGTGTTATGGATAATTTTAGAAAAGGAAATTTTGATATTCTAACAGCAACAGATGTAGCAGCTCGAGGAATTGATGTTGAAAATATAGAAGCTGTTTTTAATTATGATGTACCAAATGATGAAGAGTATTATGTTCACAGAATTGGTAGAACGGGCAGAGCAGGAAAAAGTGGAAAAGCATTTACTTTTGTAGTAGGAAGAGATATATTTAAATTAAGAGATATACAAAAATATACCAACTCACCAATACAAAAAATCAAACCTCCTACTATTTTTGATATTGAAGAAATGAAGATTACTAAACTTTCAGAACAATTAAAAGAAATTATAAAAGAAAATAATCTTAAAAACTATATAAAATCAATTGAAGCAATATTAGAAGATGTAAACTCTCCAAAAGAAAACGATTCATTAACAACAGTAACAGAAGTTTCTGCAGCATTTCTAAAGCTTTATTCAGAGCAAAATACAACTAAGTACGAATCAATAAAAGAAGATAATCCTGATAGTTTAGAAGAAAATGAAATGGCAAGATTATTTATTAATATTGGTAGAAATAATAATGTAAAACCTAAGAATATTATTGAAAGTATAGTATCTGTAACAAATTTACCAAGTAATGTAGTGGGTTCAATTGATATATACAATGAGTATACATTTGTTGAAGTACCAAGAATATATGCTCAAGACATTATTAAATCATTAAAAAATTATAAAATAAATAAAAAACGTATAAATATTGAAAAATCTCATTCTAAAAAGAAAGTAAAAAGCCATCCAAGAACATACAAAAAAAATATTAAAAAATAATTTTTAAATATAAAAAGAGATATCTTAAATAAGAATTTATTTTCGATATCTCTTTATAATTTCTCACTACAATATTTGAAAGAAACTCTAAAAAATACTACTTACGGTTTAGGTACACTTTGATATCTTCCAATTCTAACAGTTGTTCCAGTTGGAACGATGTTAAAAAGTTGTATTATTTGACTGTTATTCATTCTTATGCAACCACCACTTGCATATGTTCCTATACTTGATTCATTATTAGTTCCATGAATTCCATATATAGAACCACCTCCAACACTTAATCCAAGCCAATAATTACCTAAAGGATTTGTAGGATCTCCACCTGGAATTATTTTACTAGTATTTGGATCCTTCCATGATGGATTTTTAATTTTATTAACAATAGTAAATGTCCCTTCTGGAGTAAGTGAAGCTTCCCTTCCTGTAGCAATAGAATATGTACAGCTTAAAACATTATTATTGTATAAATATAATTGATTTGTAGATTTATTAATTATTATATAGTAAGGTGCTGGTTTTGGAGTAGGTTTTTGAGTTGGTTCTATTGTAGACTTTGGTGTTGATATAATTTGTTGTGGTACAGGTTTAGCAGTTTTTACTATTACTGTTTTTAAGGTAGGTTTTATTGTTGGTGTAAGAGTTGGTGTTGTTTCTTGTGTAGGGCTAGCAGTAGGTGTCAAAGTAGGTTCTTCTGTTATTTCATCTTTCTCATTTTCTAATTCAGATATGACTTTGTCAGATTTTATTACAATTTCTTCTGAATCATCTTCTTTAATTTTATTTTTATCCTTTGAACAAGCCGAAACAAAAATCAAACTTGTAATAAAGATTACAAAAACAAAAATTTTAAATTTCATAACATCCCCCTATGTAAAACTTAAATAATGGATTACAAAAAAATAAATCTATATTTTAAAATAATGAATAACATGATTTTAGTAATTCTCAGATTTTATAAATGTAATATTATTTTTTATAGTTTCCCTAACATAATAATTTTATCAAATTATAATATAAAAATGGTTACAAATTATTAACACTTTTATCTAATATTTTTCATAAAAAAACTATCAATCATTTACTAAAACAATTGATAGTTCTTTTTTTATTCCATCTATCGATCTGGAATAATCAGCTTCCCCATCGGGTCCAGCTGTTATAAAAATTTCTGTTTTTAATATATATTTTTTTCATTTGTTAATATTTTTATAATTCACAAACTACAAGTGTTTTAATTGATAACTTTTGTGTTTTTTTCTGTTTTCTGCTGTGTATAATTTTAATTTTAGTTTTAATTTTGTCTTTAGTTTTAATTTTGTCTTTAGTTTTAATTTTGTCTTTAGTTTTAATTTTGTCTTCAGTTTTTATTTTCAATTTATCTTTGTCTTTACAATATATATATCGACTTCTGACAAATTAACTTAATACTTTTTTCAAAATAAATTTCAGTATTTCTATTTTTCTGACTTATGGATAGTCAAAAAATAAACTCTAATTCTCGAGTATGAATTCGCGCGATGTAAGCGAACTTCAGACGAAAAGAA
>JBDMZA010000225.1:0-4495 GCA_039770155.1 Clostridiales bacterium | reverse complement strand
CAACGTACTCTATTAATTATTTTTTTCTGAAAAACTGTAAGAATCTTTACTTGGTAAGAAAAATAATAATTCATCAAAATATATAGTTCTATAACTATCCATGGAAGCTTTTTTAGGAAAGATATCTTTACGGGTATCATAAATTATACGACTGCCCTCTTTTTTCTATATGTATTAATAAATATTCTAGCAATCTCTGCTTCAATGGAATATTCATTTTTAACATCAACACTTATTTTAAATTTTGAACTCATATCATTCAGTCTCCTTTGCTGAAATTTTATTTACAATATTATACTTTTATTAAACTATAATATAAAATAGTAAATTTACAATTAATGGTACAAGTATTTACACAGATTTAAATTTTTGATTATGCCTCATATAAAAGGGTAATATATTTAAATATGTAAATTTAATAATTTAAGGATAGCCTAAAAAATATTACCTAATTCTTTTCGCCTAAAATCCCATTAAATCGTGCGAATTCATGCTTGAGAATTAGAGTTTATTTTTGCCTATCCCTAAGAAATATGATTGGAGAATATGTATGAAAATTTTAAAAAGAGATGGAAAATTAGAGATATTCAAAGCAGAAAAAATAGAAATTGCAATTAATAAAGCATTTAAAAGTATAAATAGCTCTATTGATAAAAATGATTTAGACAAAATTATAACATCTATAAAAAACTTTTCACAAATTTTAAATAAAGAATCTCAAACATTGTCTGTTGAAAAAATTCAAGATATGGTAGAAGAAATTCTTATGAGTTTAGGATACTATAGAGCTGTTAAAAGCTATATAGTATATAGAGATATCCACTTTAAAAATCGTCTTACTATATCAGATTTTAAAAAGCATATAGATAATATTGATTTAATCAATTTACTTAAAAATATTCAGAGAAAATATGATAAAAATTACTATAACCTTGATCAACTATACCATAAATTTAATTCACTAATAAAAAAAAATTCCTCTTTTGAAGAAAAGCTAGACAATCTTATTAAATCTTCTGTTGAATTAACCTCAAAAGAATCTCCTGATTGGGAATTTATAGCTTCTAAATTATTATCATTTAAACTCAATATAGTAATTGATAAAAATTGTGATAAATTCAAAATAAATACTTTTTATGATAAAATAACATACTTAACAGAAAAAAATCTTTATGGTAAATATATTTTAGAAAATTATTCAAAAGAAGATACTACTGAACTATCAAATTATATAAAAAATATAAATGATGAACTTTTGACATATAGCAGTTTAGATTTACTTTACAAAAGATATATGATAAAAGACAAAAATGATAAATTACTTGAAAGTCCTCAAGAAATGTTTATGGGAATTAGTATGCATTTAGCAATACCTGAAAAAGAAAATAAGATATATTGGGCAAAAAAAATATATGATAATTTAAGTTCTCTCAAAATCACAATGGCTACACCTACAATGTCAAATGCAAGAAAACCATATCATCAACTTTCCTCTTGTTTTATAGACACTGTTCCAGACACATTAAAAGGAATATACCGTTCAATAGATAACTTTGCTCAAATTTCTAAATATGGTGGTGGCATGGGACTATATTTTGGAAAAGTAAGAGCAATCGGTTCTGATATCAGAGGGTTCAAAGGTGTTGCTGGTGGTGTCACAAGATGGATAAAACTTGCAAATGACACTGCTGTGGCTGTTGATCAATTAGGAGTAAGACAGGGCTCAGTTTCTGTATATCTTGATGTTTGGCATAAAGATCTTTTGGAATTTTTACAATTGAGAACAAATAATGGGGATGATCGAATGAAAGCTCATGATATCTTTACAGCAATTTGTTATCCTGATTATTTTTGGGAAATAATTGATAGTGATATAGAATCTACATGGTATATGATGTGTCCCTATGAAATAAAAAAATTCAAAGGTTATTCATTAGAAGATACTTATGGTAATGATTGGAAAATCAAATATCTTGATTGTGTAAATGATGAAAGAATTTCAAAAAGAAAAATTGTAATTAAAGATTTAATAAGGTTAATATTAAAATCAGTAACTGAAACCGGTACACCTTTTGCATTTAACAGAGATCATGTAAATAAACTGAATCCAAATAAGCATAAAGGTATGATATATTCTTCAAACTTATGTACAGAAATCGCACAAAACATGTCTCCAATATCATCAATAGAAACAAAAATAATAACCGAAAATAATGAAGAAGTTGTTGTTTCAAGCTATAAACCAGGTGATTTTGTTGTATGTAATTTAGCCTCTTTAGTCTTAAACAATATAAAAATAGAAAATGAGTTAGAGGAAGTTGTTGAGACAGCTGTAAAAGCTCTTGATAATGTAATTGACTTAAATTATTATCCTACTCCATATGCAAAAATCACAAACAAAAACTATAGGGCAATTGGTTTAGGAACTAGTGGTTATCATAGCTTACTTGTTAAAAACAACTTAAAATGGGAATCAAATGAACATTTAGAGTATGTTGATAAACTATATGAAGATATTAATTATTTCGCAATAAAGGCAAGTAATAAAATTTCAATTCAAAAGGGTTCATATAAACACTTTGAAAATTCTGATTGGGAAAATGGAAACTATTTTGATCAAAGATTATATAATTCTTCCAGATGGAATAACCTAAGAGAAAACATTAAAATTAATGGCATCAGAAACGGATATCTTTTAGCTGTTGCACCAACAGGTTCCACATCAATTATTGCAGGTACAACAGCCTCTACCGACCCTGTTATGGATTTGTTTTTTATGGAAGAAAAAAAAGGTAGCATAATTCCTAGAGTTGCTCCAAATCTAACTTTAGAAAATTTTTCTTTATATAAGAGTGCACACACAATCGACCAAACATGGAGTGTTAAAGCTGCTGGAATAAGGCAAAAACATATAGATCAGGCTCAATCTCTAAATATATATATAACTACCGACTATACAATGAGACAAATATTAGAACTTTACATTTTAGCTTGGAAAAATAAAGTAAAAACTATATATTATATAAGGAGTAAATCTTTAGAAGTAGAAAATTGTGAAGTATGTTCTGCATAGGGATATCTAAAAATAAATCTTAACTCTAGAGTATGAATTTCTGTGATTTAAGCGGATTTCAAATGAAATAAATAATGAAATAAAAAGGAGTAAATTATGGAACTAAAAAAGAGATCCTTATTTAATGAAAATGGTGATGTAAGTTTAGAAAAAAGAAAACTAATAAATGGTAATACAACCAATTTAAATGATTTTAACAACATGAAATACACCTGGGTAAGTAAATGGTACAGGCAAGCTATGAATAACTTTTGGATACCAGAGGAAATAAATTTAAATCAAGATGTTAAAGACTATAAAAATCTTGATAGATCTGAAAAAGAATCCTTTAATAAGATACTCTCTTTTTTAATTTTTTTAGATAGTATTCAAACAGCTAATTTACCTGGTATTGGAGATTATATAACTGCAAATGAGGTTAATTTATGCTTAACAATACATGCTTTTCAAGAAGCTGTTCATTCCCAAAGCTATGGTTATATGTTAGACTCTATTTGTTCTCCTGAAGAACGCAACAATATATTATATCAATGGAAAAATGACAAACACTTATTAGCCAGAAATAAATTCATCGGTAATCTATATAATGAATTTAAGATTAATCCAAATACCGAAAATCTTTTAAAAACGCTGATGGCAAATTACATCTTAGAAGGTATTTATTTTTATTCTGGATTTATGTTCTTTTATAATCTTGGTAGAAATGGTAAAATGACAGGTTCTGTACAAGAAATAAGATACATAAACAGAGATGAAAATACTCATTTATGGTTGTTTAGACTAATAATAACTGAACTTAGAAAAGAAGAACCTGCATTATTTAATAAAAGTATGTTAATTACTTTAAAGAACATGATAAAAAAAGGTGTTGAAGAAGAAATATCATGGAGTAATTATGTTATTGGAGATAAAATAGAAGGTCTTACAAGTAGAATGCTTGAATCTTATATAAAATATCTTGGGAATCAAAGATCAAACGACTTAAATTTGGGTAATATATTTGAGGGATATGATACAGAACCAGAATCAATGTCATGGGTAAGTAAAATGAGCAACCCAAACCTTATAAAGACAGATTTTTTTGAAGCAAAACCCTCCGCTTATTCTAAATCCAGTGCAATAAAAGATGATTTGTAAATCAATTAAAATCGTATATTAAGAAATAGGTTAAAAATAACTCCCCATTCTTTTCGCCTGAAATTCCATTGAATCATATGAATTCAGTCTCGAGAATGTGGATCTTTTTTTTTGAAAATTCTTTAAACCATCGATATTTTCAGAAAAAAATTGTCTTATGAAATTTTTGATTATGCCTTATCAATGTTCCTGTTTTATCTACTTTAGTTTTATATTATATGATATTATTTTTTATTACTCTATATATATTTTTTTACTTTAGTATTATAATTAGGTTATTATGTT
>JBDMZA010000224.1:0-7975 GCA_039770155.1 Clostridiales bacterium | reverse complement strand
TTATAATATTTTTCTAAATTATAGGCCTATAAAATACATAAGCCCCTATAAAGTTTGACACAAAATTATAAATATATCAAATTATAAATATATTATTATTCAATTTTAGATAACTTTAGTTTCAAGTCTCTAAATAATTTTAAAATATCATAATAATTTTCCCTTTCAAAGTTTTTGTTTGTTAAAGTAATATGTTTTGATTTTTCATCTTTTAATTTTATCTTAATCAAAAATTTATTATTAAATTCCTTAACTTGTATTTTTTCTATATTTGAAAACAATATAATCTTTTCTATATTAGATCTTTTAATTGTTTTATTAATAATTATATATCTATCTGTTACGCATAAAATTGGAATTATATTTTTAATTTCTTCATTTATATTGCCTCTAATGAACATAAATATTGCAATTATAGTACAAGCTATACCTGCTAATGTAATTTTTTCTATAAAATAATATACTATTAAATCAATTAAAAAACCAAGTGCAGAAAAAATTAAAGTAAAAATTATTATTTTTGTAGTATTTTTTCTTGCATAGAAAATGGCTCTTTTATATGTTATTTTGTTTACCTCCTTAAATTTTTGTATGTATCTAATTATATTATATATATTATTGTTTTTAAAGTATATATTTGTTATATATTTTGTGTTTGTATTGCAAACTATTTTGCGTTAAATATCGAAAATAACCTAATATTACATTATTTTTACTTATTAATAATATCAAACATATATTTTGATAATATTTGGTGATTTTTTTTATTTTTTGTGGTATACTAGATTGGAATACAAAATTATATATATATAATGCTAAAGATAACACATTTTTAATAAAGGAGTTTGTTAATTTTGGATAATTTTCAAATGATTAGGGTTGCTCTTATAGAAGATGATATAACTTATGCAATAGGTTTAAAATACTATTTAAAGAAGTTTGATGATATAAATTTGTGTGGTACAGCTTTTGATTATGATGACTCTATAAATTTATTGAAAAATACAGATTTCGACATAATATTAGTAAATTCTACTTTAAGTGAAAACACTGATACTGGTTTAAAATTATCTAAAGAGTTAAAATCTAATTATAATTCTAAAATAATTATTTTAACTCCTCTAAGTAATAATCATAAAAAGTCTATTGAATCTAATCCATTTCACTATATATGTAAAGATAATTATAGTGAGATTCCAAATATGATTAGAGATATTTATTATAAAAAATGTTAATTATTTTCTTCAGTAAATTAATCTATTTCTATTAAAAATACAATAATTTATTTATCAAAAGGTGTTATAATATTTTATTCTAAATTAGGAGTAATATTATGAATATTCAACGTAAAACATTAATTGTAATAATATCAACTCTTACATGCCTTATATTTTTAATATATTTGATACTTAGATTTATAATTTTAAATAGTTTTGACACTCTTGAAAAAAATTCTTTACGTTTTGAATTATTAAAAATATCACAATCTTTTAATGAAGAAATCGAAGAATTAAATACATATATAAGTGATTATAAAGGCAGATCTGATATAAATGATATTCAGAACAACAACACTCTAAGTATTAATAATCAAAATCTTAAAAATCTTAATATTAACTTAATGTTACTATTAAATAAAGACAGTATTATACATAAAAGCAATTTTAACTTAAATGATCATCAATTTAGTAAAATTTATGATATTTTTCTCAAACCATCATATATACATAATTTTCAAGGTAACAGTTCTTCAGGATTTATTGAAATAAATAATGAATTCTATATTTTTTCAAGATCTACATTAAAAAACCATTCCAATATATCATTGATCTTTATAAGAAGTATTGATAAAAATTTTTTAAAAGATTTTTCATATAAATTAAATATGGATATCGAATTAATACCATTGAATAGCATAAGTAAAATTGCTCAAAAAAATGTAACTTCAAATAGTGAATATATACATACAAATGATAATAAAACTTTATCTGCTTATAAACTTATAAAAAATTATAGAAATAACTCTGACATTATTATAAAAGTCAATAAAGAACGTTTATTTTATTCTTATGGTAATGTAACTTTAAATACAATAGCAATTTTTATTTTAATTGCATTTACAACTATGAACATAATAATAATCAAATACTTAAAAATTACTATTCTTTCTAGAATTATAAATTTATCCAAAGATGTTAATTCTATTACAAATGATAGTAATATGTCTTTAAGAGTTAATTCAAAGGGTTCAGATGAAATAGCTGTTTTATCTGATAATATAAATAATATGTTAAACTCTTTACATGATAGTCAAAACAATTACAGACTACTATTTGAAAATATGATAAATAGTTTTTCTTATTGTAAAGCATTATATGAAGACAACATTATTGTTGATTTTATTATCCTTGAAATTAATGAAGAGTTTGAAAAAGAATGGAATATCAGAAAATCTGATATCATTGGAAATAGAATTTCTGATATTATTCCTGATCTTATATCAAGTGAATACAACCTCATTGAATCATTTGTTAATGTAATGAACAATTCAGAAAGATTAGAACTTGAATTATATGACAAAAATCAAAGCAGATGGTTTAACATATATGCCTTTTCTCCTAAAAAAGACTACATTAGTACAATTTATTTTAATATCACAAAGCAGAAAGAAAATGAAAAAATTATAAAAAAAATAGCATTAAGTGATAGTTTAACTAATTTATATAACAGAAGATTTTTTGATGAAAAAACAAATTATCTTAATAAGCATTTAGAAATATTTTTTCCTATAAGTATTTTCTCTATAGATTTAGATGGCTTAAAAATTATAAATGACAGTTTAGGACATTCAGAAGGAGATAAGTTAATAAAAAATGTTGCTAGAATTTTAAAAAAAGTATTCAAGGATACACATTCAATTATCAGAACTGGCGGTGACGAATTTTGTATAATTTTAACAAATACTAAAGAAAGTGATGCAAATATAAAAAAAATACAACTATTAGATTATGTAGATCAATATAATAAAAGAGACACTACAAAAGTAAATATAAGTATGTCCATAGGGCTTGCTACTTCTAAAACAACCGATGACAACATTTATTCAATATATGTTAATGCTGATAATAAAATGTATCAATATAAATTAAGTCAAACAGAAAGCAATAAAAGTAGTGTTATTGATATTTTATTAACTGCTTTATCTGAAAGAGATTATGTTGCTGAAGGTCATGTAGAAAGACTTGTAGAAATGTCTAAAATATTATCTGATGCCTTCTCATTATCTGATGAAGAAAAAAGAAATATGATCTTACTTGCCAAAATGCATGATCTTGGTAAGATTGGTATACCTGATGAAATTTTAAATAAGCCTGGTAAATTAACAGATGAAGAATATGAAAAAATGAAACATCATTCACATATTGGTTTTAAAATAGCAAACAGATCAAAAGAATTATCTAATATTGCAAATTTAATATTACACCATCACGAAAATTGGGATGGTACAGGTTATCCCTCTGAACTTAAAAAAAAGGAAATCCCAATAGAATGCCGTATTTTGTCAATAATTGATTCATATGACGCAATAACCAGCAAAAGACCATACAGTAATGGTATGAGTAAAAAAGATGCATTAGAAGAAATAAAAAAATGTTCAGAAATAAAATTTGATCCTGAAATTGTTAAAATATTTTTAGGATTAGTTGAAAATGGAACAATACAATATCCTAAAATTCAATTACAAGAAACAGCAGAAATTAATTCATAACTAGCTACAATAAATATTATTTCTATTCATTCAATTCAATATTTTTATCATCAAAATACTCAATAATCTTTTTTATTCCCTTTAATTTTTCACCATCTCCACCTGCAAAAGTTGTAACTGTTGTCATAATAAGCACACCTACTATAACACCTATTATAGTAATCCAAAATCTCATTTTCATACAGCCACCCCGCCTTTAAAATATTAAATACAAAGAACATAAGTCCATTTAAATAAACTCCTGAAAATTATTATGATCTACTATAATCATACATTATTTCTTTTTTTTGATCAAACAAAATCCTATTAAATTAACAATTTATTTATATTTATAAAATTAGATTTATTAAGTAAATAATTGTCATTTTAAAATTTTTCCTAAAAAAATCCATTACACTATTGATCTTATGAAAAAAGTGGTTTTATGAAATTTTTGATTCTGCCTTATTTGTACATTATTTTGTTATATATTATAATTATACATTGATTAAGGGATATCCAAAAAACAAACCTTAATTCTCGAGAATATAATATTATATTCATAACTATTTAATTTATTTGGAGGCAACTTTATAATGAAATCAAAACTATTACCAAATTTTATTCACAATTCATGGAATGAATTTTTATCAAATGAAATAATGGAAGAAATAATGACTATAGAGTCTAAAATAAATTCTGTTAATTTCACACCAGATTCTGAGAAAATATTAAGATTTTTAGAAAATGATCTAAATTCTTTGAAGGTTATAATTTTAGGTCAGGATCCATATCCAGAAAAAGGTAGGGCTACTGGAAGATCTTTTGAAGTTGGTGACCTTGTTTCTTGGCAAGATAAGTTCAAGCAAATATCACTTAAAAATATAATTCGTTTAATATATAAATCCTATAATAACATAGAAATATACTCAAACATAAAACCTTTTTCGCAAATAAAGGAAGATATCAAGAATAATGTATTTAACATACTTCCCCCGAATATTCTTTTCAAATCCTGGGAAGAACAAGGAGTTCTATTATTAAACACATCTTTAACTTGCGAAGTAGGAAAACCTGGAAGTCACAAAAAATTATGGTCAAAATTTTCAACACAACTATTGACATATATATCAACTCAAAAAGAATTACATTGGTTTTTATGGGGTAGTCAAGCTATATCTAATGAAATCTTAATTAAAAATGGATTTATTTCTAAAAGTAGACATCCTATGATGTGTTTAGAAAAATTTGATGATGATTTTCTAAAATCTGATTGTTTTAATAAAACAAAAAACATAATTAACTGGCTTGGATAAGATATCTTAGGTATAATCAAAAAACTGACTATTTTATTTTTTGATTATACCTTGTTTTTTATGCCTTATTTTAGCTATTTGTTTTGATATGGTATAGATATATAAAATGTTGTTCCCTTACCAATATGGGATTCAAACCAAATATCTCCTTTAAATTTTCCTTTTACCAAAGAATATGAAATGTATAATCCAAGACCTGTTCCCTTCATTCCTTTCGTTGTAATCATTTCTTTAAATATTTTTTCTCTAATTTCAACAGGTATCCCCTTACCATAATCTCTAATAATAAATACAACACAACTATGATTTTTTCTAATAATTAAATTAACTTTTCTCACATCTGTTTTTTTGTAAGAATCAACAGCATTTAATACAATATTATTTATAATTTGTACTAAAACTGTCGCTTCTCCTTCTATATATAAATCAGATTTAATTTCATTTTTTATAGTTAATTCGCAAAGAATCTTATCTAATGTAAATTTAACAAGCATTTCAATTCTATCTAATAACTCATTAATACTAAATAAACTACTTTCATTTAAGTTTGAGTTCACAGCTTGTTCTCTTACAGCCTTTATTACATCTGATATATAGTATACTTGAGGAATAATTTTGTTTGTCCATTCAATCAACTCTTTACATATCTCTTTATGATCCTCAATAGTTACAGATTCATCACCTATTGACTCATTATATTCTCCTATCAGATCTTTTATACAATCCATTCCACCTGAAATTGACATTATTGGTGTTCTTAAATTATGAGATAATCCACCTATTAATTGACCTAAAGAAGCTAATCTTTCCCTCTCCATTGATACTTCATTATTTTTTCTTATAAAATCTATATAATTTATATGATCTGTAATATCTTTAAAAATTAGTATTGCGCCAATACCATTTTTTCCTTCAGCAATTGGTAAAACTTCAATTCTAAAAAACTTTTTATTCCCCTTTAATTTTACTGAACATTGTTTAGATGAAACTTTTCCATTATATATAGCACTTTTTACAATCCCAATTAAATCCCTATTAAAATTTTTTATACTGTTTAAGAAATCAAATATATTTCTGTTTATCATTATTCTTTCACTATTTAAAAAACCTTCTTTAACTGCCCTATTATAATTTACAATGTTAAAATACTCATTTATAACAATAAAACCTTCAGACATATTTTGAACAACTCTATTTAAGGCAATTGGCATAACAGTCAAAAGCTTATATCTAAAAACAGAGAAAAAATATAGAACGGAAGTAATTGATATAAAAATAATAACTGTTCTTTCATATTCTCTTACCATATCAATTGTATATAAAATATTAATTAAAATCGGACTACTTGCTCCAATAATAAAAATAACAGCTTGCCTTGAATAAAATCCAGAATTTCTTATACAAAAAGATATTAATTGATATAGAGCATACATGATAAGAATATAAGAATATAAAATATTGATTATATATAATATCCCATACTCATTTCCTTCTCCAATGTAAGAATACTTTTTATAGAACAAATTGTGGTATTTATTTGTCCAAACTAATACAGTTACTATTATGGGTATTATAAAAATAATTTTGTTTTTTAAATCAAACTCAATCTTTGTTTTTACAAATATTTTACTTAAAAACAAAAAAAATACCGAAGTAAATATCAAACTACATAATGCTAAACTATCTAAATTCATATGCAATATATTATTCTCTATCTTGTATATATTATAAATAACAGATGAAAATGTCCGCAAAAAACTCCACAAAAAAATCGAAAAAATATACAACATAAACATATAATGTAATTGTGATTTAAATTTTGACAAAGCTATCATAATAAATAATGTTATGTGAACTAATAGAGATAATATTTGGAAAAATTCTTCTAAACTTTGCATTAAGCTTCTCCTCTATGATTAAGTTGTTTATTTTATCATTATATTATTAATTTACATTTTTAAACTTTTTTAATTTATTATAACATATCAAGGCAAATAGCTCCAACAAAAAATCTTTGATTATTATTTATTATACTTCATAAAGACTATCAAAAAAAACTTAATTATTCATACTACTTCTTTCCAAATAACTAATACAGTTAATATTATTAATATTTTTAGATTTCTAAAAGTATATTTTATTTTCACTCATTTCTCAATAAATAATAATTTCTGTAGCCTTATTATTTATTTTTTGTTATAATAACATATCGAACAAAGTGCATAATTTTAAAATACTGCATTTCTCGATATTTTATAAATTATTCAAGTTTTTTTAGTTAGGCATAATCAAAAATTTCATAAGACAGCTTTTTTCTGAAAATACCAATGTATTAACGGAGTTTAAAAAAAGTTGATTAGTTTAATTTTTGATTCTTCCTTAAATGTTTCTAAAAAATATTTCATTACAAAATATCTAATAAAGTGAATCTACATTTTCGATTAACGAATCAAATGATTCTAATAATTTTCAGACAAAAATGTGGTGAACAATACACAAAAATTTAGGAGAAAGATTTCAATGTCAAATAAACTTGATATATTTTTATCGTATAATAATGATGATAAAGAAATCATAAAACTAATAACAGAAAAATTAGGCACCGAAAAAAATTACAGATTATGGTGCAATGAAACCGGTATAAGCTCTAGTAATCTATGGTTAAAAGAATTAGAATGTTGTATAGACATAATAAATTGTATAGTAATTTTCGTAAAAGATCAAAAATTAGAATCCTTGCAAAAATTTGAATTAGATTTATTTTATGAAAAAACAATTTTAGGTGAATCTACAAAAGTTCCTGTGATTATTTGCGGAAAAAATATCCCTGTGAATTTACCAAAATATATTAATAATTATAAGTTTATTGATATTGATATAAATGAAAACTCTATACACAGTTTAATAGATT
>JBDMZA010000223.1:0-6095 GCA_039770155.1 Clostridiales bacterium | reverse complement strand
CCTAAAAAATAATACCAAATTCTTTTCGTCTGAAGTTCGCTTAAATCATGCGAATTCATACTCGAGAATTAGAGTTTATTTTTTGGCTATCCCTAAATCACATAATTTTAGCAATTCTCAAATTTCAAAAATGTGATTTTTTTAGAGTTTTCTGGGGGATTCTATTATATATTTTAACATAAAACACTACCACTCAAAATTTTACTCAATGATTCACAACAATTTCTAAAAATAAATTCTTAGTTTTATTTAACAATTAAATAACCAATTCTTAGCTTTATTTAACAATTAAATAATTAATTCTTAACAATAAAAGAATAAAGTAGTAGTTAATAAATAATTCTATTTAGGCATAATCAAAAATTTCATAAGACAATTTTTTTCTAAAAATATCGATGATTTAACGAATTTTCAAAAAAAAGTTGACTAGTTTATTTTTTTGATTCTGCCTTAAGCATAGTCAAAAATTACATAACATAACTTTTTTATTAAAATTCCGATAATTCAAAGAATTTTAATAAAAAGTTGACTAACTTATTTTTTAATTATACCTTAGAGGAGGAAAATTTTAATGTTTAAAAATAGAAAAGGAATAATAACTATATGTATATCTTTATTGTTCATCATAACACTTCTATTTGCAAGTATATATGCAAATAATATTGGTTATTCCAATACAAATAATAAATATCATGGAAAAACACCCAAATATATTTTCTTGTTTATTGGAGATGGAATGAGTTATGCACAAATAAATTCAGCTGAGATTTATTCAGGAAAACAATTATATGGAAATGATACAGTAAATGTAAAAAGATTAAATTTCACTGAATTTCCAGTAGAAGGCACTTGTACTACCTTTGATAAAGAATCATTTATTCCTGATTCAGCTTCAACTGCCACAGCAATAGCAACTGGAAACAAAACTTTAAGTGGAACAATAAACATGGATTCGACTAAAACAATAACTTATAAACCTATTAGTGAACTTTTAAAAGCAAAAGGCTACAAAATAGGTGTTGTTTCAAGCGTTTCGATCAATCATGCTACTCCAGCAGCTTTCTATGCACATCAACCATCAAGGAATAATTATTATGATATTGCAGTTGAACTTGCAACAAGTAATTTTGATTATTTCGGAGGTGGAGGGTTTAAACAACCAACAGGAAAAGATAATGATCAGCCTGATGTAATAGATATTGCTAGAGATAATGGATTTAAATATGTAAATTCAAAAGAAGAAATTATGTCATTAAATAATAATTCAGGAAAAGTTATAGCAGTTAATCCAAAATTGGACAGTTCTAAAGCATTACCATATGAAATAGATCGTAATGAAAATGACTTATCTCTTGCAAATTATACCAAAAAAGGAATTGACGTTTTATATAATAGAAAAAGTGAAGGATTTTTCATGATGGTAGAAGCTGGAAAGATAGATTGGGCATGCCACGCAAATGATGCTGGTGCTTCTATCAATGATACACTTGCTTTTGAAAGTTCTATAGATGAAGCTATCGCTTTTCAGAAAAAACATCCTCGTGAAACTTTAATTATTGTTACAGGAGATCATGAATGCGGTGGTATGACCCTTGGATTTGCTGGAACTGCTTATGAAACATTTTTTGATGAAATATCCCACCAGACTAATTCATATCTAGAATTTGATAAAATTATATCAGAATATAAAAATACAACATCTAAAGAGGATGCAACATTAGAAGATTTATTACCAGTTATAAAGGATTCATTTGGATTAATTGTTTCTACTGATAGTAGTGCAAGTGAAAATCCTAATATGGTTCTTAGCGATTTTGAAATTCAAAAATTAAAAGATTCACTTGTACAAACAATGATAAATCAAGATGAAAGAAATTATGACGATAATGATAAACTTTTATATGGTGAATATGAACCATTATCTGTTACATTAACTCATATTTTAAATAATAAAGCTGGTATTGGATGGACATCATACTCACACACAGCTTTACCTATACCTGTTTATGCAAAAGGAATAGGCGAAGATATATTTGATGGAAGTTATGACAATACTGATATATTTAAGAAATTAGCATCCATAATGGAGTTAAGAGTTGAATAAATTGTCTTATGAACTTTTTGATTATGACTAAAAGGAGCTTTAAATTGAAAAAAATTGATATTAAAAATCCTAATTTTATATTTGTAATACTTGTCTTAATATTTATTATTGTACTTATATATATTCCTACAGGATATGAAAAAGAACTTTATGTAGATAGTGTGAGAGCAAAAGCTCTGATTTTGGAAGTTGATAATTCTACACTTCATTCATCTGGTATAGTAAAAGAAGGAGAACAAAGTTGTAAGATAAAAATTCAAAATGGTATTTTTAAAGGTAAAATTACAACTGGAATAAATAGATTAAGTGGTAAAATGGAAATGGACAAGATATTTGAAAAAGGTGATAAAGCACTAGTAGTTATAGATCATAAAGATGAAAAAATTAATTTTGTTAATATGATTGATCACTATAGAATAAATTTAGAATTTATTTTATTAATGTTTTTCGTTCTATTATTGATATTTTTTGCAGGCTGGATTGGTGTAAAATCAGTATTATCATTTATTTTAACAGTACTTCTAATCTGGAAAATACTTATTCCAGCCTTTTTAAATGGTGTAAATCCTTTACTTATTTCTTTATTAGTAGTTACACTCATGACATCTATTACTATATTTTTAGTATCAGGTTTAAATAGAAAAGCACTTGTTGCTATTTTAGGTTCACTGTCAGGATCTTATTTAACATGTATTTTAGCAATTATCTTTGGTCATTTTTTTAAAATACATGGTACTATAATGCCTTTTTCAGAATCACTTTTATATTCTGGATATTCACATCTTAGACTTTCAGATATTTTTATAGCGGCTATATTTATAGCTTCATCAGGTGCATTAATGGATTTATCTATGGATATTTCAGCTTCTGTACATGAAATTTATGAAAAAAAACCTGATTTATCTATTAAAGAAGGTATTTTATCAGGATTTACAATTGGACGTACTGTAATGGGAACAATGACAACAACTCTACTTTTAGCATATTCTGGTGGATATATTGCTATGTTTATGGTTTTTATGGCACAAGGTACTCCTATAATAAATATTTTAAATCTAAATTATGTTTCATCAGAAATATTACATACTTTAGTTGGTAGTTTTGGATTGGTAACAGTTGCTCCACTAACTTCTGTTTTAGCAGGAATTATTTTCCATAAAAATCATTCCATATTATTTTTTTAAGTTCTCCTAATTTAACTTTATATTTATATCAACTCATTTTTGTTTATTTTTAGTATAATAAAATTTTGGCTATTATATATTTTAATAAAATATTAACAGCCAAAATTTCATTCAGGAGAACCTAAAAAATAATACCAAATTCTTTTCGTCTGAAGTTCACTTAAATCGTGCGAATTCATACTCGAGAATTAGAGTTTATTTTTTGGATATCCCTTAATCACTCATATTTATTATCATTTTTCATCATTATTTTTTAGGCTCTCTTAATTCTACGATCAAGTTAGGATCATGTTTTTTACTCATTTTTTTTCTGTTTTTTCTATTCTCTACAGAATCAAATACAATTGATAAATCATAATCTTCTGGATATAAATCTTTTGCACAAACTTTTATCTTCAATCTTTTATGATTTACAAATAATTTCTTATCTTTAACTTGAACTCCTAACTCACCTTTTTTATTTTGTAATGTGCAAACAATTCCTGTCATTTTTTGAGGATAAACTGTAACACAATCTCCAATACTAAATTTTATTTCATTCTCTTTTTTCTCTTTTATATTAATCTCATCTTTAACTCTCACATTATTTATTTTAGGTTTTTCATCATCTGTTTTGTCATTGCCTATAAAATCAATATTAGTTTTATTTTTACTACCATAAGCTACTAGTTCTGCTTTGTTAATTATTCTCTCAGAAATGCCAAGTCTTTTTGCAATATACAAAGCACAACTAAAACCAGCTTCTCCTATTTTTAATTGATATAGGGGTAATAGACTTTGATGATCAAAAGTCATTCTTGCATTAATCATTTTTTTACTTGTCATAGCATAATCCTTTACATCTGGATAATGAGTTGTAGCAACAAATAAACAATTTTTTATTTCTAATTCTTCTAAAATAGCAATAGCAAGACCCATACCTTCTTTTGGATCAGTCCCAGATCCTAATTCATCTAATAGAATCAAAGATTGATCATCTGATGTTTTTAATATATCAATTATATTTGTAATATGAGAGGAAAAAGTTGAAAGATTTTCAGTTATACTTTGTCCGTCTCCTATATCACATAGAATGTGATTATTCATTGTAAAAACTCCATTTTCAGCAGGAACATGAAGTCCACTCTGAGCCATAAGAGATAATAGTCCTACTGTTTTTAATGATACAGTTTTTCCTCCTGTATTAGGTCCTGTAATTACAACACCATTTATTCCATCTCCGATCTTAAAATCTAGAGGTACAAGATTTTCTGATGATAGCAAAGGATGTCTTCCTTTTTCAATTCTAATATTCCTTTCAATACTAACAGGTATTGGATTTCCTTTCATATCAATGCTAAGTTTACCCTTTGCAAAAATAAAATCAAGTATTTCCATAGCTTCAATATTTATTTTTATTAAGTCAATACTCTCCACAATTAATGAAGTCAAATTATATAATATTCTTCTTACTTCATTTTCCTCATCAATCCTTAATAAACCTATTTCCTCATGTATTTTTGAAACTATTGACGGTTCAATAAAATAAGTTCCTCCACTTTTAGAAATATCAATAACAGTACCACCTAAACGATTTTTAAATTCCTTTTTTATTGGAAGAGTATATCTTCCATTTTTTATAGAAACAAAGCTTTCCGAAAACCAATTTTTATTATTTCTTAAATACAGATCCAATTTTGTTTTTACTCTTTCACTTGTTGTAATAATTTTTCTTCTTATTGTTGTAAGTTTTTGTGTAGCTCTATCATCAACCTGACCACCTCTTATTGATCTTTTTATTTCTTCCTCGATATAAGATAATTCATTTATTGAATTACCATATAATGCTACAGAATCTGATATAGTTTCAGCTCTTCTTAAGTACGATTTTAATCTTCTACAGCTTACAAGAAAACCTCCTACATTTTCAAGTTGTTCTGGGATTAATATTGCTTCCTTTTTAGCCAATGTTATAGATTTTTCTAATTCTGTCATAGAAGAAAGAGGTGGATTTCCACATTTTTCTATTATCACTTTTCCTTCTGTTGTTTCATTTAAATTATTTATTACATCAAAATTTGAAATAAATGGTTTTAAATTTTTTATTCTATTCTTAGCTCTATTTGATAAAGCATATTCTTCAAGTTTCTTAAGAATCACATCAAACTCTAAGGATTTAAACATCTTTTCTATCAATTTTATCATCTCCTAAATTTAAAAACCCGCAAAAGACATACCAAACCTTGTAGGTTGACTGCATTGCGGGAATAATAAATATCGGATAATAAAATAACTTGACATAAAAAACCTGTCAAGTCAACGTTAATCCATTTTTATAATAAAGAAAATCTAAAAAACTATAGATGTTTTTGATTTCTAAATATCCGAAATGGTTTATTGAAGCAATCTGTAAGGTAATGTCTATTTTTAGGTACAGAAAACAAAGGTATTGTTTCCCTCAACCTACAAATATTTAATTAAAAATCACCTTTACAATGCTTACAAACATCAATACACCATCCTTTTACATTAGTTCTATATACAAGTTATCACATAAACAGTTCGAAGTCAAGTTAATTAAGGCTTTAACATATTTTAAACTATTTAACTAAATTTTCTAATTTAGAAGTAATTCTAGATAATGAATTTGCCATATCCACAATCTTCAAAAACCAATAGGGCATTAGGCAGAATCAAAAAATTACTTTATCTCTTTAATCGCTCTAATATTCTTGTACTATTAATCGAATAAATTTCTAATCTATGAAGAGCTCTTGTTAAAACTGTGTACAAAAGTTGGTCTTCATCATTCATATAATCATCTTCTG
>JBDMZA010000222.1:0-11581 GCA_039770155.1 Clostridiales bacterium | reverse complement strand
TATTTTTTGATTATGCCTTAGTATGTTATTTAGATAATAAATATTATAGGAGGTATTCTTATGTCTATAAATGATAAAACCTTAGGTATTAAAAACTTAAAAGAAGAGAAGTTTGTAATATTTACTATTGAAAAAAGAAACTATGGATTGGATATTAAAAATGTAAATCAAGTTCTGGGTTATATGGATATTGAAAAATTTCCTGATTTACCAGATATTCCAGATTATTTTGAAGGTGTATTAAATTTTGAAAATAAGGTATTACCAGTGATAGATATCAGGAAAAAATTTACAAATAATTTAAATCAAGAGAAAAAGGGTTCATATATAATAGCATCTCAAATAAATAATAAAAAAGTTGGAATTATTGTAGATAGCATTACTGAAGTTTTATGTTTAACTAAAAATGATATTAAGCCAGCAAATGATGTAAATAGCATTTTTGACAATAAAAGCATAAAAGGTGTTAGTGATAAAAATAATGAAATTAACATACTTATTGATATTGAAAAGGTTCTAAATGAAAAAGATTATAAATTAATTGATAAATTTAATTAGAGATTATGCTTAACCCAAAATTTAAAATGGGGTTTCAGGTGCTGTATACAAGAATTGGAATAGGATATATTATATACAACACCTGAAGGTAGGGTTTTTCTTTAAAGTAAATAAGTACTAAATATTAATTAAATAATTGAAAGGGTATTTGTGTATTATGTACACCTTGTGTCCGACTGTCTAAATTATATATTATAATATATAGATAAAGTAACATTATAAAGTGTAGTATTATATACTACAAAAGTGTAATGTTGCATAAATATTACTATAATTAAACATTTTTTAAATAATTATTACTAGTCTTTAGGCAAAATCACAAAATAAGTCTATATTTTAAAGTAAGGAACTACAAAATTGTAATGATTCCTAAGGGATATCCAAAAAATAAGCTCTAATTCTAATTCTCGAGTATGAATTCTTGTGATTTAAGCGAACTTCAGACGAAAAGAATTAGGTATTATTTTTTAGTTTCTCCTAAGGTACTTCATCATTATTTTCATCTGAAGAGTTATTTTCTTCATCTTCTATTTCATATTCATCATCATCTTCAGGTCTTAAAGTATTATTAGTGTTATTTGATACAGTAATTGATCTTTTTTCTAACTTAGTTCTTATTTTTTCTAATAGTGCATAATAAATATCCCAATAGTCTTTTGTATTACACCATGCTCTTAAAATATAAGTAAGTGTTTTTTGATTATATCCACTTAATAAAATTTTAAAAATTGGTTCATTTAAAATAAATGGATCTTCTTTTAATATATTAGTTAATATATTTTTAATATCTGAGACATCTTCTTTTATATCAACATATATTTTTAATTCTAATCTTCTGGTTTCATTAGTAGTGAAATTTATTGTACTACAATTTGACAAATTGGAGTTTGGAATTATAATTCTTACATTTTCATCAGTATTTAATATCGTATGAAAAATTTGAATTTCACAAACTGTTCCAGAGATGTCTGTAGCCAATCCAGAAACGTTTAATGGTTGAATATAGTCTCCAACCTTAAATGGTTTTAGTAAAAGAATTATTATACCACCTGCAAAATTTGAAAGACTACCTTGCAATGCTAGACCAATAGCAAAACTAACTGAGGCTAAAACAGCTATAAATGATGTGACATGAATACCCACAGTTTGTGCTGTAAGAAGACTTAACAAAAGATATAATAATATTCTGATTATTGAAATTATAAATGATTGTAATGATATATCGACTTTCTTTTTGATGAAGTTTTTGGAAATAAAGTTTGTAAATATTTTAATTATTTTAGTACCTACAAAAATAATAATTATAGCCATTAATATTTTTAATCCATAATCAATCATAGAGTTAAAAATATTTTTACTATTTATTATGTTTGATAATTTATTTGTTAGCATAAATATAGCCTTTCTATGGGACACCTAAAATAAATGTTCCATTCTTAACAAAAGAATCATTTTATATAAGAATAGGATTATTTTCAAGGATATTCTTATTATAATTTAGAAGATACAAAAATACAATTATCTTACAATAATAATTTATTAACTTTTCTATATTTAATTTAAGGAACTTATAATTACTAAAATTCTTATATAATAATTTTCATATCCATTGTCGATATTTATTTTAAGGTATAATTTCTTAGTTTTTCTTTTTAGAAAGAAGTTGATAACAAGATGCAAAATGAAGAATTTATAATGGATTTTGTAACAGATGCTAAAAAGCATTTGAAAAATATTGAAGAAATACTTATTAATGTAGAAGAGGTTGAGCTTAAAAATGATGAAGTGGAAAAATTATTAAGATTATTTCATAGTATAAAAGGAACAGCTGTTTTTTTTAGTTTAGATAAAATTGTTGACTTATCGAATAGTGTAGAAGAAGTTTTACAAAAAATAAAAAATGAAGATTGTCATATAAATAATGAAATTATTAATTTATTTTTAGTAGCGCATGATGTTTTATATAGATTTGTAAATGATATAAGGAATTCTGAAAATTATTCTATAGAAGAAGTTATTATTGAATTAAATAACATTTTACACAATAAACAAATTAATGAAAAAAAAACAAATAAGAAAGAAACTAATAAAATTGTTAATAATAACAAAATTAATATTGAAAATAATAAATTAATGGAAAATGAAAAGATTAGTGTTGATATTTCAACATTGAATGAGTTATTTAATTACACTGGAGAAATGGTTGTTTATAAAAATAGACTTTTTGATATGTTGCGAGATCATTACAGAGAAATTAACGGTTTAGGATTATTATTGCAAAATATAGATAGGGCTACTAGAGGTCTTCAAGATAATATTATGAAAACTAGAATGCAATCTGTAAAGATAATATTAAATAAATTTCCAAGTATAACTAGAGAATTTTCTAGACAATTAAATAAAGAAATAAAATTAAAAATTTATGAGAAGGATATATATTTAGATAGAGCAGTTATTGAAGTACTTGAAGATCCACTAACACAAATAATAAGAAATTCAGCTGTACATGGTTTGGAAGATTCTATTGAAAGATTAAATAATAATAAGACTGAACATGGTAACATATCTATTAAAGCTTATTATAAGAGTGGGCTTGTATATATTGATATTTTAGATGATGGAAAAGGTATTGATATTGAAAAAATAAAAAAAGTAACTGTTGAAAGAGATATATTAAGTCCTTTAGAAGTAAAAAAACTTTCAGAAGAAGAAATTATTAAAATTATTTTTAAACCTGGATTTTCAACTGAATCAAATGTAACAAAATTTTCAGGTAGGGGAGTAGGTATGGATGTTGTAAAAACAAATATAGAAAAGATTGGTGGAAAGATAGAAGTTTATTCAAAAAAAGGTATTGGGACAACAGTAAGGTTTGTATTACCTATTAAGATTTCTATTATTAAGGCTTTGATAGTTGATGTTAATAAAAATATTATTACTATTCCACAAAATTATGTTTTGGAAGTTATTAAAATAATAGATGAAAATTATATGGAGAAGATTGTTAATATTAAAAATGAGTATTATATAAGATATAGGGATAAACTTATTCAAATAGTGGATAGCTATCCACTAATAAAGGAGAAAAAGGATTTAGGAAAATATAATAAAATACTTATAATAAAAAATGGAAATGGTTATTATGGATTGTCTATTGATGATGCATTGGACATTGAAGATATTATTGTAAAACCCTTACCATTTTATATAAAAGACTGCGATTTTTATTCTGGAGTAACAATTTTAAAAAATGGAATGGTATCATTAATTTTAGATCCAAATGGAGTATTAAAATCATTATCACAAAGTATAAAAAATTATGAGTTAACAAACAACAATGACTTTAAGGAAAAAATAAGTTCAAAAAAATTAAATGAAAAAAATGATTTTAAAGTACTGGCCTTTATATGTGATAAAAAATTGTTTGGTATTGATATGTCGAAAATTTCACATTTAGATAATATTAATTTTAATGAAATAAAAAATGATAAAAACAGCGAATTTGTAAATCATAAAGGTAAAATTTTAAAATTAGTTAAGTTAAATTCAGATTACTCATGTTCTAAAAAAAAATACTTGGTTTTTCCAAAAGAAAATAATGATAATCAAACTATTTTGGTCGATGAAATTGTTGGTATTTATGATAATAAGATTATTAATGTAGAGAAGAAATTTGGAAAAAACAATTATGAAATAAAGGGCATTTTAGAAAATAAAATAATAAGAATAATTGATATTTATGATTTATTAAGGAGACAATAAAATTATTATTTAACTATTTATTTTTTGATTATGCTCAATAAATGATTGAATGGAGTATATTAATATATGCGAAAGTATTTGACATTTTCAATAGAAAACAATATTTATGGAGTTGATTTGGAACTTGTAAAAGAAATTAGTTCAAATGTTAAGATTACTTTAGTAGATTATATAAGTAAGGGATTTTTAGGATTGTTAAATCTAAGGGGAAATGTAATATCTATTTTTCAGTTTTATTTTTTGTATAATAGAAAACAAAAATTTTCCAGTAAGTTAAATAAACTTATACTTTTAAAAAAATCAGATAAAGTTCCTGAAATTTTTGGATTTGTAGTTGACGAAGTTTTAGAAATAATAGATTTTGACGAAGAATTTGTAAATCTGGATGTATTAAATACTGGTATACCTGATAATAGTTTTATAAAAAAAGTAATTTGTTCTAAGAATAATGTTTTTATAATTGATATTGAAAAGTTTATAAATAAAGCATAATCGAAAATTTCATAAAAAGAATTTTTACTCAAATATTGATAACTTAATGGATTTAAAAAAAGTGGGCTAGTTTATTTTCTTATTCTGCCTAATAAGGAGAATACAAATGTATAAAAAAATTAATATTAAGTATAGCTTATTATTTTACACACTTATAGGTATGATAATTCTTATTATATTAACTTTATCTATTATGAATATGGAAAGAGATAATAAATTATATAAATCTAAATTAAGCAAAAATGTGAACGATATTAAATTTATAGAAGAAGTAGAAATATATTACATAGAAATGGATGTAAATATAAGAGCATTAATTGATGAGTCACTTATAGATAAAAAGGAAGATTATTCAGAACTAATAATATCATATATGAGAAAAATTGATTTGAAACTTGAATTAGTAAAAAATAATACGAAATATAAGGATTTAATAACTTTAAATAGTAAATATTATACTAAGGTTGATAAAATTATAAATAATGAAATGGTTCTACAAAAAAAGGCTGATTTGAAAGAAATTAAATATAATGACTATCAAAAAGATGTTATTAGTAAGTTACACTTTTACAAAAGCGATATTATCTTAAATATAGAAAAAATGAGTAAAAGTGAATTAGATTTTAAACTAGTTGATATATTTTTACTTTGTTTTCTATTCACAATAAGTATGATGGGTATTATTTTATTAGATAAATATAATAGAAATAAATATATTCAACCTGTAATTTCTAATATAAAGAGAATCTCAAGAGGTCTTCGAAATATGGTAGATTCAATTATTAAGATAAATGAAGATTCATCTATAAAAGTTGTAAAAGTTACAAAAAATATTAGTGTTGTTAGAAAATCAATTGAAAAGATTTCAACAAATATGTTAGAATCTTCTGAATCAATTTCTACTATAGATTTAAATATATCTACGATAGCTTCAGCTGCTGAAGAAATGAGTACTACAGTAAGGGGGCTGGCATCAATTTCAGAGGAATCCTCAACAAGTGTTAAGGAAGCAACTGGATTAGTTGAAAATATAGCAGGAAGTATATCTAGAGCTTCATCTTCGTCGATTAATGTATCAAACTCTGTAAATAATGTCGTAAAAGCTGTCAAAGAAATAAATGATTCATTAAATGAAGTGAATAAAAATTGTATTGAATCAATGAAAATTTCTAATGAAGCTAAGATCAAAGCTGAAAAGGCAAATAATATTATAAATAATTTAAGTTTGGTTTCAAAACATATTGAAAAAATTGTTAATGTAATAAAAACTATTGCTGATCAGACAAATATGCTTGCATTAAATGCAGCTATTGAAGCAGCGGGAGCAGGTGAAGCAGGAAAAGGATTTACTGTAGTTGCAAATGAAGTTAAAGAATTAGCCAGACAAACTACTTCAGAAGCTGAAGAAATTAGTGTTAAAATTGAAAATATGCAAAGTAGTATTAGTGAAGCAGTAAGTTCAGTATCAGCTTTTAATACAGTTATTTCAGATATAAATTTAATAACTAATACAATAGCCAGCGAAGTTACCCAACAATCAGCTATTATGAATGATATTTTATATTCTACAGAAGATACAGCGGACCAAGTAGTAAATATAAAAAATGAAGTAAGTGGAATTTTAGAAACTTCCAAATTTGTTTATAATAGTATTGTTGAATCGTCAGGTATTGTTTCAAATATGGCTAATTCTGCTATTGAACTGACCAATGCTTCAAATGATATAGCTTTAAATATAGATAAAACATCAACTAAAATGAGAATAATTAATAAAAATTCAAATAATATTTCAAAAGATATATTAAATATTGTAGAATTATTAAAGGATATAATGGAAACACATGATAATTTAAGTTTTGATTCAAAAGAGATGAAAAATCTTTTTTATAGTATATTAGAATTAATAGAAAATTGTGAAAAAAATTTATAGTGAAAATTCTATTTCTGTATATAGTATATTATTTTATGAACATTTAATTTGACTATGGAGTGATATATTTGCCTAAATTAAAGGTTTTAATAGCACAAGATATAACTGATGAACTAAAAATTTATAGAACAGCAATTAACAATACAGGTTTAGCAAAATTGATTTTAGTTGAATCCGAATATGAAAATGTATTAGATAATATTACAAATATTAAACCTGATATTGTTGTAATAGATAAGATTTTTTCCAATAGGAAAGGTGTTGAGTTATTAAAATCTGTTAAAAAAGTATATTCAAATTTAAATATAATTATGTTATTTGAAAAAGGCGATAATGAATTTATATTTGATATATTAAAATTTAATAATGTTGATATGATTTTTAAGCAAAATCCTGAAAATAAAGAACGAGCTGAACGTGTATTAAAGGTTCATTTTTCATTTATATTTAATCAGATATATACAAATAAATGTAAAAATGAAGTTAAAGAAGAGATTAAAACTGTCAATGATAGTTTTAACGATTTAGTAATTAGAAAAGCAAGAGAAATAGAAAAAGTTTATTATAATAAAGTTGATTTGAATAAGTTCCAAAGAGTGGATTTTATTTTAATTGCATCTTCTACAGGAGGACCAGGAGCACTGGAAAAATTATTAAAAAAATTAGATGATGATATTAAAACTCCTATATTAATTGTTCAACACATGCCAAAAGGTTTTACAAAAGGGTTATCTGAAAACTTAAATAGAAAAGTTAATATAAGAGTAGTAGAAGCTGAAAACGATTTGGATATTGAAAATGGAATTGTCTATATAGCACAAGGTGGTTATCATATGGCTGTTAAGAATAAATCATTTAATAGATCAGTAATATCTATTTTTAAGGATAGTTCTGTAAATAATGTTATTCCAGCTGCAGATGTTCTTTTTAAATCTATTGCTGAAAATTACAATTCTGCTTATGTTTTAGCAATAGTTTTAACAGGAATGGGTAGTGACGGCAAAAATGGTGTTTATGATTTGAAAAAAAAATGTAACTGTTATTGTTTAACTCAAAATGAAAAATCTTGTGTTGTCTATGGAATGCCAAAGTCAATATATGAAAATGGTTTATCTGATGAAGAATTGGATATTAATAAAATTGGAAATAGAATTAATGAAATTGTCAAATATAGGAGATGATAAATTGCAATTGTCATTGTCGAGGGCGAGCTTCCTACTATATAAAAATTTTATAAAAGAAAAATCAGGGATAGATATTAAAGATAATAAACACTATCTTGTAGAGACTAGGTTAAATAAACTTTTATATGAATTAAACAAAAGTTCTTTTGAGCATCTATATTATGAAATGGTAAATCAAAGAAACAAAAACTTAGAAATAATGGTTATTGATGCAATAACCATAAATGAGACCTATTGGTTTAGAGATAAATTTCCGTGGAAAGTTTTAACAGAAATTTTGCTTCCAAGATATATTAATGAGTTAAGAACTCGGGAAAAAAGAAAAATAAGAATATGGAGCGCAGCAGCATCAACTGGACAAGAAGCATATTCAACGGTTATCTGTATAAATGAATACTTAAATGATAATAATATAAAAGATATAACATTAGATGATTTTGAAGTTTTTGCAACTGACTTATCAAATAAAGTTATAGAAAAAGCAAAAAAAGGAGAGTATGAGTCGAATGCAATATCTAGAGGTTTAAATGATAATTATATTGAAAAATATTTTAGAAAAAAAGGCAGAGTTTGGATTTTAGATTCTAAAATTAAAAAGGCTGTTATTTTTAAAAATATTAATTTAAGTAAAGATTTTAGAGTACTTGGGTATTTCAATGTGATTTTTTGCAGATATGTATTAATATATTTTTCAAAAAATTCTAAAGAAGATGTATTAAATAGGATTATAGAATTATGCAGTAAAGACGGTATTATATTTTTTGGAGCTTCAGAGATTGTAAATACTGATAATATTAATATTAGATCATTAAAGTATTCTAATAATAGTTATTATATGAGAATTAAAAATGAAGAGTCCATTAAAAAAATTAAAAAATAAAATAAATCTAATATATATTAATTTGGAGTTGTAAAAAATATGACAAAGAAAATATTATTTATAGAAGATGAAAGAGTAATACACTTATTACTTGATAAATACATTGAAAAGAATAATATTGACTATTTTTTTTATAAAGAATTTTCGATTATTGATTCACTTGAACAAATAAAAAAAAATGAAGTTGATTTAATTGTTTCAGATTATTATTTAAGTGATGGAAATGCTTTTGATATTGTTGACAAAGTAAATGATATACCAATAATACTTATAACAGGATCTGGTAACGAAGAGTTGGCAGTAAATTCAATAAAGCTGGGATTTTTTGATTATGTAGTTAAGGACAGAGGAGAAAAATTTTTTATTAAGTTGTTTAAAAGTATTGATAACGCATTTAAAGCTGGAAAATCCGAAATTCAAATAAAAAAATTTATTAATAATTCCAATTTAATGATTTTGAGTTTAGATAAGTTGTATAATATAGTATATGTAAATAATAGGGTTTGTAGGAAATTAAAAATTGATTATAATAGTATTATTAAAAAAAATTTTATAAGGCACTTTTTAGCTGAAAGCGATCAAAAAGAAATATTGGAAAAATTAAATGGTATTTTTAGGAATAATGGTAGTGAAAATAGAAAAATTATAAATGGTGAAATAGAAATGAAATTACTTAAAAATAATAAAAATATACTAGTAGTAAAATTCTTTTATACTGCATTTAGAAATGAAGCTAATGAAATTATTGGTATATTACTATCAGGCGAGGATATAACAAATCAAAAGGAAATAGAAAAATTAAAAAATGATTTTTTGAGTATGATTAGTCATGAGATTAAAAATCCTATTACAGTTGTAAAAGGTTTAGTTGATTTAATGATAAATTCTGATCTTGATAAGGAAAAATCTATGAAGTATTTAAATATTGTACAAAAAGAATTTATTAGATTAGAGGAACTTACAAATGATTATTTAGAATATCAGAATCTTGAACGAGGAAGTGAGAATTTTAATATTTGTAGAATACTTTTAAATAATTTACTAGATGATGTTTATATAATATACAAAGATGGGTATAATTGTGATATTGAAATACAAAACATGAAAGAAGAAATTTATGTTCTTGCAGATTATAATAAATTAAAACAAGTTATTATTAATTTAATATCAAATTCAATAAAATATTCAAAAAGTGATTTGAAAATTGATATAATATTAGATGTAAAAAATGAATTTGTTAATATAGCGATTAAAGATAATGGTATTGGTATCCCAAAAGAAGATTTACCTAAATTATTTGATAAATACTATAGAGTAAGAGGAAAAGAACATGGCAAAATAAAAGGGAGTGGATTAGGTCTTGCAATAAGTAAAGAAATTATTAAAGGAATTAATGGTGAAATTTTTGTAGAATCTGAATTAGATAAATGGAGTAAATTTACATTGAGGATACCATTAGGAAACCATGAAAAATAGTATCACATTCTTATAATCTAAGAACTACTAAAATCATGTAATCAATTATTTTAGGCATAATCAAAAATATCGATGCTTTAATGAAGTTTTAAAAAAAGTTGACTAACTTATTTTTTGATTCTTCTTTAAAATGTAGATTTATTTTGTGGATGTCACTAGAAGAAAATGAAAAATAATACTTTTTGGGTAATTGGATAATTTAAAAATAAAAGGAAGAGATTTTTATGATTAAGAATAGGCTGGATAAAATTGTAGATAATACATGTATTTTTGTTATATTTGGTGGAACTGGAGATTTAACGAAAAGAAAACTGATTCCAGCAATTTATAGTTTAAAAAAAGAGAAACTTTTACCAGAAAATTTTTATGTACTTAGTATTGGTAGAAGAGAAAAATCATTAGATCAATACAGAAGTGAATTAAAGAATTCGACAAAAGAATTTTCAAGATATGATTTTGATGAAAATATTTGGGAGGAATTGAGTAAAAGAATTGAATATTTTAAGTTTGATTTTATTGACAATAATGATGGTTACATACAATTAGAGAATCGATTGGAAATAATTGAAAGAGAATTCAGTACATCAGGAAATAGATTGTATTATTTAGCAGTAGCTCCAAGATTTTTTTCTGAGATAATTAGCAAACTTGGAAAGTACAACAAGATAGGAACAGGTGATTTTTGGAATAGAGTTATGGTGGAAAAACCATTTGGATCTGATTTAAGAAGTGCGAGAATTTTAAATGAAAAAATAACTAAAGTTGTTCCCGAAAAAGATATTTATAGAATAGATCATTATTTGGGAAAGGAAATGTTTCAAAATATTTTTACAGTTAGATTTTCAAATTCAATTTTCGAACCATTATGGAATAATATGTATATTGATAATGTTCAAATAACCTCATATGAGTCATTGGGAGTAGAAAATAGAGGGAGTTATTTTGAAGGTTCTGGAATTTTAAAAGATATGATTCAAAATCATCTTTTGCAATTAATTTCAATGATTGCTATGGAACCACCAGTGGATTTTAGTGATGAATCAATTAGAAGTGAAAAAGTAAAACTATTAAAATCAATATATGAATACAGCGAAGATGAAATTGAAGAAAATATAGTTAGAGGTCAATATGGAGAAGGTGTTATAAACAATAAAAAAGTTATTGGATATCGAAATGAAGATAGAGTAGCTGAAAATTCAAATATTGAAACTTTTATGGCATTAAAATTAAAAATAAATAACTTTAGATGGTATGGAGTTCCATTCTATATTAGAACTGGAAAGAGAATGAATGAAAGTT
>JBDMZA010000221.1:0-2540 GCA_039770155.1 Clostridiales bacterium | reverse complement strand
TATAATATAAAAAAAGTTATGAAAATCATAACAAAAAAAGGATGTGAACATAGGAGTATTAACTTAAATATTGAAGATTACAATATTTCAAAGTTTACTTATTTTTATTTTAAAAAATATAAATTAATACTTGAAAATACTATTAATTCTGTTGAAATTGAATTATACAACTTAGATTTTTATAATTATTTTACTAATAATAAAAATAAGGAAAACCTAAGTAATTTAGATAAGAATATAATATATTTACTTCAAAGTTTATTTTTTATTGATGCTTGTAAAGAAAATAATGAGTTAAATAATTGGGACTTTCATGATAGTTTATTTCATTTAAAAAGCAGGTTTGGGAGACATAATAACGGATATGGAGCAACATACAGGTATAAAAATAATGATGATATTCCTAAAATAATGAAAAAAATAAATAAAAATACCAATGAAATATTACTTGAAAAACCAGATAAAAATAAATTAAGAAATAAAAATTTAAATTTCTTTGATGTTTTAGAAAAAAGATTTTCATCTAGAAAATATAGTAATATGCCAATAAAGATAAATGAGATCAGTGATTTTCTATTTTTAACATCAAGGGTAAAGGAAATAAAAGAAGACTATCATTGTGAAATTACAAAAAGACCTTATCCAAATGGTGGAAGTTTATATGAATTAGAATTGTATTTAACAATCTTAAATTGTAGAGAACTTAAAAATGGATTATATTATTATAATCCTAAAAAACATAGTTTGATTTTTATAAATAAAATAAATATAAATACAGAAAAGATGATTACATTTGCACAAAATGCTTCTAAGTGCAAAAATTTTCACGTCTTAATAACAATAACTGCTAGATTTCAAAGAGTTATGTGGAAATATGAGTCAATTTCATATTCACTTATACTTAAAAATACTGGAGTATTATTACAAAATCTGAGTCTTGCTGCTACTTCATTAAATCTTGGCAGTTGTATAATTGGAGCAGGCGATTTAGATACTTTATCAAATGAAATAGGAGAAAAATTTTATAATGAATCTGCAGTAGGAGAAATTATTTTAGGTAAAATTTAAAATAAAAATAATTAATAATACATTTTTAGCCATCTTTCCATCAAAGGCATGTTAATTTTCCACATATTATCTACTTCTTTTATAATTAATCTTCTCTTTAAAGATTCTCTTATTAAGGGATTTGAAGGTTTTAATTGTAGATCGCTATTTGTAAATTCTAAAATATATTCCCATTCTCCCTTAATTTCACATTCATTTTTTAATAATCTTTCAAAAGAATTATAGGATGATTGTATAACTTTTCTAAAAGCATTTTCTAATATATATAAGTCTACTTTACTTCTTGCTTGATCAGATTTTAAAATCTCTATTGCAGCATGTGCAATTGCCTGAACAAAATATGGCCATCCATTTGTTTCTTCATATATCTTTTCAATTGAACCTTTATCCCAAACATTAATTTTTGTGTTTTTTAAGTTTTCTGAATCAGCATATTTAAAAGGCTGAGTTAATAAATACTTTGTTTCAATAAATGTAAAAGGTAATATTTCTACAGTTTTAAAACTTATAAAATAAGATGTCCATTGAATTGTTTTTAATTCTGAAAGTCTGTTACTTCCAGAAAATAACCAAAAAATATTTGAATGGTTTTTAATAGATTCTCTTATTGTCGTTAGTAAATTTACATTAAAAGTTCCATTTATCATATTTTCATTTATACCCTCATATTCATCAATACATATAATAATATATTTATTGTTGTATATGAGATTTTTATTACATAATGAAAGAACGTCATAAAAGTATTCAAGGGTGTTTTTAGTTTTATTTGGAAAATCAGATACAAATATTTCTAATTTAGTTATTAGATTAGGAATAAAATTATTTTCAAGAGAAGTATTGTATCTTGCATTTTGCATTGAAATATAGATTATATTATATGTATCAGTTGATAAAAATATATCAAGATTGTAAAGAACTGTGGTCTTACCAATTCTTCTTCTTCCATATAAAAGCATTCCATTACAACCTAAATTTATATTATTGACTATCTCATTAATTACAGTATCTCTTCTCATAAAAGCATACTTATTTCTTTTAATTGATTCTGAAGCTTGAAAAACTTGAAGGGTTTTTGTTGCAAAAACATCAATTTTAATACTTTCCAATTGTTTTTCAGCATTTTTTAACCATAAATCACTTGTGTTTCTAAATAAAATATTTATAGGATAGTTATAGCCCTTAACAGTAGAATTTGAATTTCTTATTAAACGTATAAGTTCAATTATTCTGTCTTCTTTTATTTTATCTGATATACTGTTTTTAATTTTTAATTGTCTTATTGATATTTCATTTACTATATTTTTAATATCTTTTGTTTCCTTTAGAAAGCCTTTACTACCTTCAGGAACGTAATATATAATATCTTTTACTTTGGTTAAAACATATTCAGACTTTGCTGTATCAAATAATATTTAAGTAATTGATTTTAAAGATTACATTTTTTGATAAGGATTTTCTTTTATTATTAT